>JAKSUC010000099.1 GCA_024413595.1 Bacteroidales bacterium | reverse complement strand
ATTTCAGATTATTAATTAATAAGATATTATAAATAAATAGAATATTAAAATGCTTAAATAATAAGTATTGAGGTTGAATTTTGTAATTATCGGTGATATTTTTAGAAACTTAAAAATTACACAACTTTATCGGTTTTAACCAAACAAACACTATCTTTGCGCTATTATGAAATTACAGAATTGTCAATGGGTTTTGCATCTTGCTTTTATCTTTATTATTATAGGTGGTGTGTTTTCTCATTTATTTTCTAAAAATGGGTTAGTTCACTTAAGAAAAGATGGTTTTATAAAGTCTGAAATTGTTATTCCTTTTGATATTAAATTATTAGATTTTGATATTGAATATTATCAAGGTACTAATTCTCCTTGTAATTATTTTAGTAAAATAGTTGTTAATAAATCAGATACTGCTATTATTAGCATGAATAATCCTTATAGATTTAAAGGGTATTGTTTTACTCAATATTCTTTTGATAATGATTTTAATGGTAGTATTTTAAAGGTTAATTATGATTTTGTTGGTATTGGATTGGTTTATTTGGGTTTTGTTTTGTTTATTGTAGGTGGTTTGTGGTGTATGATTAGTAAAAAGGGACTTTTAAAACGTATTATAAAATATTATACAATAATTATTTTCTTTTTTTTGCCGAATAATCTTAATGCGCAATCAACAATTTCGAAAAACGAAGCTGATTTGTTTGGTAAAACTTTGATATTTTATAACGGTCGCCTTGCTCCTATTCACACTTATGCAACAGACTTTGTTAAAAAGATTTATGGGAAAAATAGTTTTAAAGAATTGAATTCTGTTCAAATTATGGCAGGATGGATTTTTTATCCTCAAGAATGGCGATGTATTAAAATGATTCGTGTTAAAGATTCTGATATTCAAAAATATTTTAATGGTGATAATTATGTTTCGTTTAATGATTTGTTTGATAACAATGGTGATTTTAAACTTTATAATTTAAATTTTAACGAAAAAGGAGTTTCTGATATTGAAGAAAAAATTAGTGCTATTATAAATCTTGTAAATGGTAATAGTTTAAAGATATTTCCAATTAATGATGTTTTTGTTAGTTATAAAGATAATCTTGGTGAAATTTCAAGGAATGATTCTCTGTTTATTGGAGGATTTTTTCAAATTTTAGGTAATTCTGTTGTTAATAATAATCATCAAGAGACTATTGATTTAATTTCAAAACTAAATGTTTATCAACATAATAATTCTTCTTCTAATATATCTTCATCAAAAATAAATGCTGAGATTTTTTACAATAATATGCCTTTAACTAAAATTCTATTTATATTAAATTTAACAATTGGTTTAATATCATTTATCTATTTTGTTATAATTTCAATAAAAAATCAAAATAATAAACTAAATAAATATTTTAGAATATATTCAGCGATTTCATCAATATTGATATTTTGTTATTGGATATTAAGATGGTATATACAAAATAATATACCCCTTAGTAATGGATTTGAAACATTAATTTTTACAGCTTATGTTACATGTATTATTGGAGCAATTGTTAATAATAAATATTCTATAATAACTTCAGGAGGATTGTTAATGTCAGGTTTTATGTTGTTAACAGCCAATTTATCAATAACAAATCCCAAAATATCTTCATTAATGCCAGTTTTACATTCATCATGGTTAAGTATTCATGTTTCAATTGTGATGTGTTCGTATTCATTGTTTGGATTGATTTTTTCGGTTAGTTTGTCTGCGTTAATTATTAGATTTACTTCAAAAAAATATAATTTAATAATTCCTCATCTTACAAAAATATGTAAGATATTGTTAATACCAAGTGAATTTCTGCTAGGTTGCGGTATAATATCAGGATCGATATGGGCAGAAATTTCTTGGGGAAGTTATTGGAGTTGGGATCCAAAGGAAACTTGGGCTTTGATAACTTTCTTGGTTTATGGTTTTATTATTCATCAACACAAAATTAAATTCTTAAAATCTAATTCGTCTTTTCATGTATGTTGTATTATTGGTTTTCTATTTGTTTTAACTACTTATTTTGGAGTTAATTATATTTTTGGAGGATTACATGGATATAATTAATTCATTATTAATTTAATTGCCATGTTGCCAGTGTAGATAGTTTTTTGATTTTCGGAACCACGCATTTCAAAGGTGAGTGTTAGTTGAAAATATTTTGAAAGGTTTATGGTTGAACTTGCATTTATTACTAGATTGTTGCCATCTGATAAACCTTCTAACATTTGATAAGATACGGCATTGTTGCTTATGCCTGAATATTTATTGTTTACTCCAGATATTGATAATGTTGCATTTCCTGATGTTGGGGAACCAAAATTGAGTTTTGCAGTTAAACTATTTGTTTTTAGTTTGCTAAAATCTGTTGTATTGTTTTTATGAATATTATTATAAATAATTGACATATTAATAATGTGTGATAAATCAAAATTAAGTTCTCCACTATTTTGATATAATTGAATGCGATAGTTTTTATCTGGAAAGAATTCTGAATTATATTTGTTTTTACCTTTAGAATATAAATATTCTAATTTTAATTTGTTTATTATCAAAGTTTCAAATCCATAACTATTATTATTTTGAATGTTTGATTCGTTGCCATAAAATGTTAAATTGTTGTTGTTTGATTGTGAGTTATTGTATAATAACCATAAATTATTAATAGTTAATAATCGTGTAGAATATTTTTGTTGTAAAGATTTATTAATAATGCTATCTGATGATGCAAAAAATGATAATTTATTATTTGTAGCAGATTTTGTTGTATTAAAAACCTGAACTATTTGCGTGATTCTACCCAATAAATACTTATTTATCCAAGAGTTATATTTATTTATATTACCATTCCAAACAATATTTAAACCATATCTTCCAGAAATTGTGTTTATATATTTATTCGTATGAATATAATATTTAACATAGTCTGCATCAGATTGATAAAATGCACGTTCAAATTCATTAAGTTCTTGTATTCCATTATTATTATAATCGTTCCAAACAAAATAACCATTACCAGCTGATGTTTTTAAGAAAATATATCCTGCTTGTTCTTCTGTACCTGATTCACTTTGATAATTTACATTTATTGCTAATTGTTTATTAAAAAAGAATGTTGAGATTTCCGTTTTTCCTGTTATTGATGTGGTATTTAATGTGTTTAATGTATCACTACTAAATATAGGTGTTTGATTTTGTTTTAATATTTCGATACTTGATATTCTAAAATTATCTTTTTTGAGTTGAAATTCTGTTGATAATGAATTTGTATATCCAATTTGGTTTGCAAAAAAATCAAAATCAGTAAATGTGTTTCTTCGATTGAGTGTTAAAATTATTTTGTTACTGTCATTTTCAAATCCTGTATAATATTTTATATCATTAAAATTTAAATCAGTTGTATCAACATAATTTTCTGTTTGTGATATTTTATTATTAAATGAAAATCCATTTATATAGGTTCCTATTTTATATTCAAAATTTGCTTTGGTTGATATTCTTGTATTTAAACAACTATCTATTTTTGAATTAAAAACATTTCCTCCAACATTAATTTTTATATTGTTATGATAATAATTTATCATCAACATATTACCAACTCCTTTAAAAATATTATCAACATTAGCCAATTTAGCAGAATATTTGGCAGATAATCCGTCTTTTGAATACTTTTCAAAATCAAGATTAAAAAATTGCTCTTGATTGCCAGGTAAATAATTATTTATATTCCATTGACGTTCGAAATCAACACTTTTGTTATTTATTGGAGCTACAAATCCTTTGCTTGAGAATTTAAAATTTGCTGTTATACTACTATATTTTAATGTATCATTGTTAATAAATTTATGAAAATATGTATAACTACCTGCGTATGAGTTATTGTAGTTAGATTTTGAAACTAATCTATTTGTTATATTTTTTGATAATACAGTTTCTGTTTTAAATATTGTATTTGTATCAGGTTGAGTTTTTGTAAATAATTGAAAATATGATTTAGATTTTGGGGTTATAATAGTTTTGATTGGTTCATAATCTCCTGAAGGTATTCCATCTATAGGCGAAACCCATTTGTAAACAGTTCCATTTGCAGAATTTGTTGATGAAATTATATAATTTCCTTTATTGGTTCCGCAATAGTTAAACGAAACTGAATATAATTGTTTATCATTTTCGATTTGTGAATACTTAAAAATACTATAATTTACAAAATCAACAATAGTATCCACCTTATAATATAATATTTTGTTTGTTGAATATTCTTCTGCTATTTCGGTTGAATTATAAACAAAATCTGATTTTGGATCAGAATTAGACAAAATTTCTAAATCTTTATCATTTAAATCTGCACTATTTATATTATCAGATTCAGACAAATATCCAAAAGTAATAGTGGTGTTATTTACTTTTGTACCAGCGAGAATGTTTACAAATCTACTATTATATGTGGATTCGTTATACTCAAAATCAACGGTTATTAAACTCTGTGAAGATATTTGAATATGAGGCATAAATGTAATTGAACCTGAATTATAATCTATAATATAATCATTATCTTCTCCACGAATTAATTTTTGTCCATCAACATAAACAGTTTCTGTTCCTGTTAAAACTATAACAGATTGATTACTATTGTTTGCCGTTAAATAATATGGACCTTGTGAATTGTCAAGTCCAACAATTTGTTGACGTTTGTATTTTCCTTTTAACATTGATAAATCTATTGTTGTGAAAATACTATCAAATAAATTTTTATTAGTTTTTTGATATGAAGAAATCTCAATGCCTTTAATCTTTTTTTGAAAATTAGAAAAATCTGTTCCTGATTGAGATATAAATATATCACCTGCCGAAAATGTTGTATTTTTGTTTTTAAGTTGAACAACAGCTGAACTTAATTCAGATATTTGACGAGTTGTACCATCATCATCTACTGGCATTTCACTTTCTTGTACTTTTGCATACAATGTAAAACCTCCTCCTATTGGACCAGATACTTCTAAATCTGTTTCTGTACTATTTGATAAATTTTTATTGTTTCCATTAGATAATGTTTTTGTCATATAACCTTTTTTTTCTAAACTATCTAATTTTGGATTTTTCTCTTTTTCATTTAATTCTTTTTCGATACCTAATATTCTAAGAGTTTGAATAGAAGGTTCTAATTTTTCAACAATTAAATCTTGTGAATATGCTCTAATAGGGTTTGTAAAATTATTTATAATGTTTAAAACAGAGTCTGAAACCGACCCATCACTAATAATTTTTGTATATCTTTGTGCACTATCAGGCAAATCTTGCGCAGTAGCATAACTAACACTAAACAAGATTAATGCAATAATGCAAGTTTTACAAAATAGATTATTTAGAAATGGATGTATCAAAAGTTTTAAATTTTTTAGTTCAATTAAAAGAAAACAACAACCGTGAATGGTTTAACAGCCACAAAGATACTTATTTATCTATAAACAAAGAAGTGGAAGTTTTTACTAATAAAATGATATTAAATATTTCACAGTTTGATAATATAGGTAATCTTGATGTTAAAGATTGTACATATCGTATTTATAGAGATGTTAGATTTTCGCCTGACAAAAGTCCTTATAAACGTCATATAGGCATTTACATTTGTAAAGGTGGTAAAAACAGTACGTTAGCTGGATATTATATTCATTTTGAACCTAACAATTGTATGATTTCGGGTGGAATTTGGTGTCCTGAAAAAGAAAACTTAGAATATATTCGTCGATTTATTTTTAATGATCCGCAATCTTATATTAAAATATTAGAAGACAAAGATTTTAAAGATAATTTTCAACTTATGGACGACCAACTAAAAACGGCTCCTAAGGGTTATCCTAAAGATTTTGAATATATTAATTTAATTAAATATAAATCGTTTGCTCCTTTTAAAACTTTTAGTAACGACGAATTTTGCTGTGATAATTTTGAAGATTTTGTTATTAAATATCTTAAAATGATTAAACCTTTTAATAATTATATGAATGCAATTTTAGAATAATTATTTAAAAGTTCTTTCACTTTTTCAATAGGAACATTAATTATAATTAAGTGTCCTATTGAATAAAGTGTTTAAATAAATCTACTAACTTAATTCTTTTTTTTCTTGATTTAAATTTATAATCAATATTGTTAAAATAAACGAAATAGGGAAACAACCTGCACTTCTATTTAGCATAACTTCAAACAAACAATTTACTATTATTGCAATTGGTATAGCTATTAATAACAAATTATGTTTTTTAAAACCATAATATAATGGCATACCTAAAAATAATAATACTAATAACAAACCGATAATTCCACAACCAATCCAAACATCTAAAAACTGATTATGACTATTATATTTATTGTCTGCATATTCTTGTAAATCATTATCAATATAATGCTGATACAAAACTTGATCACCATCTCCTACCCCAACTCCAAACAATGGATTTTCTTTTATTACTTGAAATGCACACGACCAAACACCTAATCTCTGATTAACATTTTGTCGTTCTTCTTTTATTGTTTCTTTATCAGAATTATTTGTTTGAGCTTCTACTGCATTGTTAAACTTTTGTAATACATCAAGTCCACGTCCTGTACTAAAAAATAATATTAATGATAATGTTAATAAAACTGTTATTACAATTCCTATTTTCTTGTGTTTTTTTATTAATATTTCATAAAGTATTATTATTACACAAACTAAAGTTAATGCTATTATATTTGCTCTACTTCCTAATAAAGCCAAAAATCCACAACTATATATTATTAAAAATACCAATGCTAATATATTCTTTTTATTTTCATATAATTTTGTATACGCATACACTATTACTATAATAAAATATAAAGACATATAAGACGGATGAACAAAATGTGATAAATTAGAATACGAAAAGAAACTATATCCAGAAAAAATTGCTTCAAAAAATCCTCTATCACGATAATCTGGTAATCTATAATCAAATACATCTTCGCCATGATATTCATAATTACAATCACTAAACGACATTGCTAAACATAATATTGACGATATTATTGTACCTACACAAAATACATTTAATAATTGTTCTGGTTTTTTGAACACTTTACTTATTTTTGAAGCTATAAATAATATTGGCATAGCTATCATTGGAATATTACCCGTTATACGTTTTATTCCACGACTTACATCTTCGCTCCAAAGCAATGTTACAAATTCCCATATTATAAATACTATTGATATTAATATTAAAAACTTTTCATTCTTTGATAATGAAGTGGTTTTGATATTGGAATATAATGCTGGATTTATTACTGTTAATAAAGCAAACAATCCAAATACATAATTAGCAGTTTGCCAATCAAATGGTATTAAAAATACAAATAATCCTCCAATTATAGAGGTTATGAAGTTGTAGTCAACTTTAAATTCGTTCATAATTAAACAATTATAATTCAGTCGCAAAATTATAAATATTGTTTTTATAATCTCTTATATTTTGTTTAAATTAATCAAAATTCAATAAATTTGCAAAAAAGAATAAAAAATCAGGTATCTAAAAATATACACAATCATGGATTTAAAAAGCAAAGTAAACACACAAGGACGTTTAATGGCAGCTGCAAGAGGTTTGTGGCGTGCCAATGGTATGAAATCAGAACATTTTGGTAAACCTATTATTGCAATAGCTAATTCTTTTACTCAGTTTGTTCCTGGACATGTGCATTTAGACGAATGTGCTAAAATAGTTAAACGTACTGTGGAAAGTTTAGGATGTTTTGCTGCTGAATTTAACACTATTGCTATTGATGATGGTATTGCCATGGGTCACGATGGTATGTTATATTCTTTACCTAGTAGAGAAATTATTGCTGACAGCGTTGAATATATGTGTCAAGCTCATAAAGCTGATGCTTTGGTTTGCATTAGCAATTGCGACAAAATAACTCCGGGAATGTTGATGGCTACAATGCGTTTAAATATTCCTACCATTTTTGTTTCTGGTGGACCAATGGAAGCTGGAAGATACAAAGATGGCAAAATTGACTTAATCGACGCAATGGTGATGGGTGGTGATAGTAATGTTTCAGACCAAGAACTTGACGTGGTGGAACGTGTGGCGTGTCCTACTTGCGGTTGCTGTTCGGGAATGTTTACTGCTAATAGTATGAATTGTTTAACAGAAGCTTTAGGATTTTCTTTACCTGGAAATGGTACAATTGTGGCTACTCACAAAAACCGTGTTAAACTTTTTGAACAAGCAGGTAGACGTATTGTTGAAATGGCTAATCAATTTTATTTTAATAACGATAAATCTGTATTACCTTTAGAAATTGCAACACGTTCTGCTTTCTTTAATGCCATGGCATTAGATATTGCAATGGGTGGTAGCACAAACACTGTTTTACATTTATTGGCAGTGGCAAACGAAGCAGGCGTTGATTTTAAAATGAAAGACATTGACGAATTGTCACGTAAAGTACCATGTATATGTAAAGTTGCGCCTAACACTCATAAATATCATGTTGAAGAGGTGAACCGTGCAGGAGGTGTTATTAGTATTCTTGAACAATTGGCAAAAAACAATCTTTTAGATATTAAATGCAAACGTGTTGATGGTTTAAATGTAGAAGAAGCCATTAAAAAATATTCTATAGAAAACAATCCTAATCAAGATATTAAAAATATTTATTTATCAGCAGCTTCTGGCAAAAATCTTTACACTGTTGGAAGTCAAGATACATATTGGGAAAATTTAGATATAGATCGTGAAAATGGTTGTATTCGAGATTGTAATCACGCGTATACTAAAGATGGAGGAATTGCTGTTTTGTTTGGAAACATTGCTAAAGATGGTTGTGTTGTTAAAACAGCTGGCGTTGACGAAAGTTTATTCCATTTTGAAGGGCCTGCTAAAATATTTGATAGCCAAGAACAAGCCGTTGAAGGTATTTTAGGTGGAAAAATAAAAGCTGGTGATGTGGTTGTAATCCGTTATGAAGGTCCTAAAGGCGGACCTGGTATGCAAGAAATGCTTTATCCTACATCTTATTTAAAATCTATGCACCTTGGTAAACAATGCGCTTTAATAACAGATGGACGTTTTTCGGGAGGTACATCGGGGTTATCTGTGGGACACGTTTCGCCAGAAGCTGCCAGCAAAGGTGAAATTGCTCTTATTCAAGAAGGTGACATCATTGAATTTGATATAACTAAACGAAAGGTTTCTCTAAAAATTAGCAACGAGGAACTTGAACAACGTCGTAATAATATGGAAAATTCTCAAAATCCATACACTCCTAACCGTGAACGTAAAATTAGTAAAGCTCTACAATTCTACGCAAATCATGCTGCTAGTGCAGATAAAGGTGCTATTAGAATATAGAAATTATTCGATTAGTACAAACAAGTTTAGAATTATATCAAAAAAGGCGAACAGTTTCTGTTCGCCTTTTATTTAATATAGACCAAATATTACAATGTAACTTTATAACTTGTATTATCTATCACTACCACAAACACACCTTTTTTATTAATAATAATTTCTGAGT
>JAKSUC010000098.1 GCA_024413595.1 Bacteroidales bacterium | reverse complement strand
CTACTTACTACTTTCTACTTACTACTTTCTACTTACTACTTTCTACTTACTACTTTCTACTTACTACTTATAATATCATTTTTTCAATAGGAACAACTAAAATACCTTGAGCACCTTCAGCTTGAAGTTGATCGATAATGCCCCAGAATTGATTTTCTTGAACAACGCTATGAACCGAAACCCATTCGCCATCTGCTAATGGAACTACTGATGGACTTTTCATTCCTGGTAACAACGAAATTATTTTTTCAAGATTTTTCTTAGGTGCATTTAATAAAATGTATTTATTTGATTTAGCAGCTTTTATAGCATGAATTCTGAACAAAAGTTTGTTAAGAATTTCTAATTTTTCATTATTTAATTTATCATTTTTTATAAGAACAGCTTCAGAGAAAACCATTTTTTCTTTTTCTACTAAACCATTGCTTAGCAAAGTAGAACCAGTACTTACAATATCAAAAATGGCGTCAGCCAATCCAATAACAGGACAAATTTCAACACTACCATTAATTACATGAATATCAGCATTAATATTGTTTTCTTTCAATACTTTTTTTAGAATTTCAGGATAAGTAGTAGCAATTTTTTTGCCATTAAACCAGTCTAAACCAGAGTATTGCGCATCACGAGGAATAGCAAGAGAAAGTCTGCATTTGCCAAAACCAAGTTTTTCAACAGTTTCAACTTTTTTACCAGTTTCCCAAATAACATTTTCACCAACAATACCAGCGTCTGCAACGCCATCAGCCACACATTGTGGAATATCGTCGTCTCTTAAATAAAGAATATCTACAGGAAAATCAGATGCAGAAGCAAATAAAATTCTTGAACTTGCATTTGAAACACTAATTCCTGCTTTTTCGAAAAGTTCGATTGATTTGTCGCTTAAACGACCAGATTTTTGGATTGCAATTTTTAATCTTTCCATGGTGTATTTTTTTTTATTATTATCGATATAAAAAAAGGTCGAAACATGTGCGTCTCGACCTTTTATATTTTACAAAATAAAATTTCCTAAAATTAGCGCACACAATTATTACCGCCTATCAAATGATGGTGGTGATGATGATTTTTTATATGTGCTAAGGATAATTTCATTTTGACTAATTTTACCACAAATATTTTTGCAAAGGTGAATATTTTTTTTGTATTTACATAATTTAATTTCTTTTTTTTAATAAGAAAAAGACGTAAATTTTTATTTTGTTTGATAAATATATTGATTTTTAAGGTTTTAATTTAATTATTTTTTGTGTCAATTTCTTGTCTGACAAAATTTATAAATTCTTCATTGGTTGTATGTTTTGATAAGTTTTTCATATCTAATTTCATTTTATCATAAGAGTCTAAATATTTATAAAATATTGGACGCAATGAATGTATATATGTTGTGTCATAATCATTTAGAAATGTATCTATGTTCATATCGTAAAAAATTGATTGAATATCATCAATATTAATAATATCAACATACAAATTTTCGGGGATGTTTTCTTTGTTTCCATAAACAAGAGCCTCTGCTTTTGCATTATAGTCTGTTTCTGAAATTTCATTCTGTTTCAGAACTTTATCTTTTATATTTCCATTAAAAATATCATACCAAGCCGACACCATTTTTGCATCATCTTGAGATAGGTTTGAATTTTCTGTGAGATTATTTATTAAATCTTGATTTATTTTATATAAAACGATATTTTCGCCTTGAACCCAAATATAAATACCTAATAATAATGAAATTATAAGTCGTGGCAACATGTCTATTTTGCTAAAACCAAAAGGAAGTTGATTTTCTTCGGAAACATTATCTTGCGGAATTTCTTTTTTTACAAAAAATATCAACGCTGAAAAAGAACATCCAAATAATCCAACCATTAACATAGTTTTGTTTCCTGGAAACCCTTCAATTTTGAATAATATTCCTATTAGTAAAGTAGAAAGGCTCATAAAAGAAATCTTTTTGAGACTATTTAAATAATAGTTTTCATTTTGTGGTTTGTTTTGATTTGTCTTAATGGTAATGTTTAGGCAATAAAATATTACCAATCCACAAGTTGCTATCATATACAACACATTTAGAATATTATCACATTTAAAATAAATAATATATCCCAATAATATGAGAGTTGTGATTTCTAAAATTGTTATAATTCTTTTCATAACAATATTTTTATTATAAAATAAGTTTTGATTTAAATTTTATTATTATTTATCTTAATATCAAGAATTTAATATTTCAATAAATAATCAACTCTTCTTTGTAAGAAATCTTCTATAGCTATTAATCTTTTTTTGTTGAGATTGTAGCGAGAATGACGTTTAAATTTAAAACCAATCATTTTTCGGAGTTGATTTTTTTGACGCAGAGAAAGAAAATTTTTAATTATTGCATCCCATGAAACGTCTCTATATGCGGGAACTCGAGTTTGTGCATATTTTTCTAATTCTGCAATATCATTTTCCATAGCTTCGCAAAATAACGAATTTCCATTGTCGAAAATAGGTGCAAAACTTATTATTTTGTTGGTTTTACTATTTACTAATAATCCAAAGTTTCCAAAATGTCGGTCTGTATTGAATATCAGAGCGTCAAAAATCAACATATCACAAAATTCGTCATAATATTCAGACCCTAAATTTTTTATAAATTTATTTACTGAACTTAACGAACAATCTTTCACAAATCTAAAAATAGGAACATACGAAATGTCTTTGTTTGTGAATATTTTACAATAAGAACATAATGAACCTTTCCATTTAGCAAGATTATAATCAATATGTTTAATATTCATTATTTCAGCAATTTGAGAAGCGTAAAATTCAGAATATGGTTCTAATCCCGAATTAGCACACCCCCAAGTTCCTCCTTTAAACAAATAAACTTCGTTATCAATTCTTCTCCAGCATTTTTTCAACATTCCATTTGTTGTAAATTCAGGCGACGACGTAAAACCTCTTTTAGTGTTTGTTCCGTAACCAGTGTATGCTATTAAAGAAAGTATTTTTGTAAAATTATTTTCAAAAAGATTATATTTTTCAAATGTTCCAGAAAAATTTTCTTCAGTAATCCAATATGAGTCATTAAGCGAAAAACCTTTTCCTATATTTATAATGCCCATTGTATCATTTTCAGCCAATCCACATTGAGATAGAATTTTTTCAACAAAAGCGCGGTTTTTAGGTATGACTCGATATTTCAAAAAATTATATAACGACTCTGAATTTGCCTCCATTCCAATAGGAAGCAAATTCTTTTTACTTTCATCAAAATCAACAATTGAGAAAATATTTTCACCTAAGTCTAATTTCTCAACTTTGAATTTTAGAATAATATTGTTAAATAATCTTAGTTCGTAAATCATAAATCTTTAGTAATTACTTTCTTTGATTGAATTATGTTTGTTTTAGGAGTTATTTTTTTTAATAAATATGATAAATTATTGTAATATTCATTTGTTATTATATTTGCAATCTTTGATATGTTTAGTAAATCATAATTGTTTAATAT
The DNA here is from genome assembly GCA_024413595.1 of Bacteroidales bacterium. GTDB lineage: Bacteria > Bacteroidota > Bacteroidia > Bacteroidales > UBA3824 > UBA3824. The sequence goes on along the minus strand of JAKSUC010000098.1, from coordinate 6,089 downwards.
TTCATTTCTTGCACGTATCATGCTCATCCAAATTTCAGGATTACAAATCAATTGATTTTCATACGCCCATCTACTTGCATCTCGAGAACCTATTATATTGTCAAAACCCTGATATTCTGCATAGCTTTTTATTAATTTCCATGCTGATTCGTGTGTAAATTCAAAACGTTAAATAACGCAATCTAATTCAAATTCATTAAGTTCTCGTTTTTTTTGATTCTTCTACAATTTCAGTTAAACGAGTTAATGCAAGAATATAATTATTCAAATTTTGTTGCCAACGAGGAATTGAATTTTCTGTTTCCATATTTTTTTAGATTTATTACAAATATATCACAAAAAAATCAGACCTGCAAAATACAATTTTGAAAATAAATAAGATACGCAATTATGTGTAACCCTATTCATTCACCACTAAAACCTCGCTTTTAGTGTTATCACCTTTACATTTTTTGACAATAATTTTAGCAGAAATTCTTTCTTGAAGTTCGTTTACATGGCTGATAATTCCAACTTTACGACCTTGAGAATTAAGTTTTTCTAATAATGAAATCACAGAATTTAAGCAATCATTGTCTAAAGTTCCAAAACCTTCGTCAATAAACAACATTTCAGATCCTTTACCATTTTTCATCATGTCAGAAAGTCCTAAAGCTAAAGCTAATGAAACCATAAAACTTTCTCCACCAGATAAAGTAGTAACAGGACGCAATGTATTCATCTCTAAATCATTAACAAGAATAGCAAGCGATTCTCCATTACAAGTTAATTCATATTTGTTTGTTAAACGTTGTAAATTATAATTAGCTTTGTTTAACAAAAAACCTAAAGTGTAACTTTGAGCTATATTTCTTAGTTTTTTGCCATCACTACTACCATATTTGCTATATAAAAAGTTCCAATCATTAAATTTTTCTTGAAGTTCGTTTTTTTCAAAAATAAGTTGATCTAATTCTAATTTATCTTTCTCATAATTTTTTATAATATTAGATAATTCAGATTTTTTATTATTCAACTCTTCAATTTTAGATTTAAGTTGATTTTTTTTGTTGTTCAAAAATTCAATATTTTCAGATTCCGAAGTTTTTTCAGGTTTAAGATTATGTTCTGAAATTTGAGATTTTATTTGAGCAATTTTTGTTTTTGATTCTAAATATTTTTGTTCAACATTTTTGATATTCTCTTCCAATTTTTTACGTTGAAAATCTTCAGTTTTTGCCAAAATATCAATTTCATTTTTGGTTAATTGAAACTCGATGTTTTTATTATTTTCTATTAAAAGATTATCAAATTTTAGAGATTCTTCGTTAATTTTTTTCTCTAAAATAGAGTAATCATCATTGATTTTTTTTGTAGAAGTAAGAGTTTCAACAATATTTTCTGGAAGATTATCAAAAGATTGTTCGTTAATATTACATTCTTTTTCGTAAATGTCAGAAAATAAAGATTTTAATTCATCAATTTTAGAACATTTTGTTAAAATATTTTCATCTTTAGAAAGCAAATTTTGTAAATTTTCTAAATCTTTTTTCAGTGAAGAAAAGTTTTGAAAATCTTGTATTAAAAGTTCTTTAAAAATTACAGGATTTTTTGATATATTTTTGATATTATCATCTGTTGTATAATATTTTTTTAGATTTGTTAATATAGTTTCTTTATCAGATAAAATAGAATTAAGTTGACTTTTTAAATTGTTTAAATTTTGAGATGAAAGTTCAATTTGTTTAATAATTTCATCAACATTTTTTTGAGATTTTTCAAATTGCAATTTTATGGATTCATAGTTTTTACGCGCCAAATTAGTTGCTTTTTCTAAATTGGAATATTCAGTAATTTTTTGTTTAATATCAGCTTTAATTTTCTCTTTTTCTGATTTAGAATTTAGAATTTGTTGTTCAAGATTATTGTCAGTAAAATGATAATAATTTATCATTTTTTTTATTCTTTCATTGAGTTTATTAAGTTCGTTTTTTTGATTAGGAATATCATTTTCAACCAACTTTTTAATATTGTCATTTAAAGATTCATTATTGGTTTTTATTTTTTCTAAATTAATTTTATTAGTATTAAAATCATCAAAAAAATTTTCCTTATTTAGTTTCAAATTTTCTACCATATTAACAATAACTTGTTCAGTTTTAGTTGCATATGGATGAATTTCGCTGCCACAAACAGGACATGGTTTTCCGTCAACTAACATTTTTCTTAAATTTTCAACATTTTTTGTTGACGCATCTCTTTGGTTATTATAAATTTCTTCAGCTGTTTTAAATTTAATTTCAGCTTCTTTAGTTTTAATTTCAAGTTGAGAAATTATGTTTTGATTTTCTTTAAATTTTGTTTGATATTCAGAAAGTTGAGCTTCTAATTTTGTAATAATTTCAACTTGTTTGTTTAAATTATCAACAATAATTAAAGCTTGTTCTAGGTTTGAGATTTCTTTATTAGTTTTTTCTAAATCTTCTTGGTTTTTATCGTTGTTAATTTTGTTTTGATTTTCAATAGCTTTATCAAGAACAAGTTTTAATTCATTGTTTTTATCTTCTTTAGATTTTAAATCATTTTCTGCAATAGATTTGTTTTCAGAAAGTTGTTTGATTTTTGTTTCAAATTTTTCAATATTTTTATTTGTATCTATAGCCTTGATATTTAAACTGTTAATATTGTCTAGATAAGAATTTATAGATTGAATATTTTCAAAAATTTCATTTTTATTTTCAAAAGGTTTTAATTGATTTTCACATGTAGAAATTTGTTGAGATAAATCTTTGATTTTTTGATTTAATTTGTTGAAAATAAACAAATAATGATTAGTATTTTCTTTTAAATTATCTAAATTTTGTTTGTTTTTTAAAATGTCTTGATTTATAGAATTTATGTTATTAATCAAAGGTTTAAAATTTTCTAAAACAATTTTTATTTTTTCGAGTTGAATTTTAGAACTCTGTATTTTATTAAATTCTAATTCATTAGCATTAAATTCATAAATTTCGATTTTTAATTGATTATTAAAAATATTAAACTGATTAGTCCAATTAATTTTGTTTTGAATAATTTCATTATCTTTTTCTAAATTAATTAGTTGTTTTTCAATATCATTAATAATAATTTTATTATTTTCAATATCGTCAATATTAGGAAGTTTTTTGCTTTCGATTAATTGCTTTTTAACATTTAAATTTTGCTCGGCAATTTTGTTTTTTTCGTAAAGTTTTATCGAAATTTTTTCATAAATATCTGTATTAGTAAGCATTTGAAGAATTTCAGATTTTTCATCTTTATTAGCCAAAAGAAATTTAGAAAATTGGTTTTGAGCCAACAAAACAGCACGAATAAAACGGTTAAAATTAAAACCTATAAGTTCTTCAATTTTTTTAGGAACTTCCGATTTATTTTGAGTAATAGGTTCAAAATCAGACTTTTGATTTTTTACGTATAAAACTAAAATATCGCTTTGAAGTTTACCATTGCTTTTTTTATTAGCACGTTTTACCGACCATTCAGATTTATAAATCAATCCGTTGTCAGCTTCAAAAATAGTTCTTGCGTATGCTTCAGATGTTCCGTGACGTAAAATATGTCTATTGTCAGAAGTGGTTTTTATTTCAGCTTTTTCTGTTAAGTCAAAATCTTCTTTATTAGAATTTTCAAAACGTGGAGTTTTTCCAAATAAAGAAAGACAAATAGCGTCGGTAATTGTACTTTTTCCTGCACCAGTATCGCCACAAATTAAAAATAATGGTGCATTGTTTAAAGGTTTTTGAGAAAAATCAATTTTGGCGTCTGCAATAGATGCAAGATTTTTTATTTCAACTTCTAAAATTTTCATTTTTGTAATTCTTAATTATTGTTGTTGGTTAATTTCTTGAATAATAGAGTTTAACATATCGACATATTTTTCATCTAAATTGGTTTTTAGTTTGTTTTTGTAAATGTCTTTGATAATATCGATAGGATTTGTATTTTTAAAATCGTCTTCAGATTTCATTTGTTTAAAAATAGATTTTTCTAAATCATTTTTTATAATATTATTGTTTTTAAAACCACAAAATTTAGCTTTTTTATTCTTTAAAAATTCAGTAATAATCAATTGTTTAGTATCCATACTACGTAGTTCATCAGCTAAATTAACTTCTAAAAACATATCTTGATTGTCAGGAATATTTTCTAGTTGAATTTTAACCTCTTCTAATGAAGAAGGATTTTCAGGAATAACTTTTAAAGGAACTAAATTAGGTAGTTTAATCGACTCATATTTAGGTTGTTCTCCATTTTCAAAAGTAACAAAACTCATAGAATGCTGATAATTTTTTTCAGCAAACGAAAATGGGAGAGGTGATCCAGAATAAAAAGCGTTTTTTTTGTTTTTTACGGGTTGTTGACGATGAATGTGTCCAAGAGCCACATAATCAATATCATCAGGAAAAGCATTTTCCGAAACATTTTCTTGACCACCAACTTGATTTCCATTTTTTGTAGAATATTCAGCACCAACCATGGTTAAATGTCCAGTTGCAATAATTGGAATATCAAGATTTTGACGAAGAATTTTAGCACGATTAAAAACTTCGTTATAAAAATCAGCTTCAGTTGCATTTTCAACATTAAAAGTTGCTAAATCTCCACGTCTTAAAAATGGGATTGCGCAAATAACAGCAACAGGTTTATTTTTAATTTCTTGAATATATATCATTGAATTCCAATCAATTTCCCCATCTTTTCGAGGAACACAACCAACAACCTTAGCTCTAAAAAATTTAAGAATTTCGGCAGGAGCGTTTAAAAAAGAAGGCGAGTCGTGATTTCCTCCAATAATTAATATTTCAAGATTAGGGAAATTTTTATTTAAATCTGCAATCAGTTCGTAATATTGTTTACTAACAGAATTTGAAGGAGTTGCATTGTCAAAAATATCACCAGCGATAATTAAAATGTTAGGTTTTTTTTCAGAAATAGTAGATTTTAGTTTATCAAAAAAATTAATAAATTCATTAGTTCTATCGTATCCACATAATTGTTTACCTAAATGCCAATCCGCAGTGTGTAAAATTGTTAGCATAATATATTTTTGATTATTTATTTTATCTAAAAGTACAAAAAATATTGGAATTGAGATTAAAGAATATAAAAATCTTATTTTTTATGTATTGTATTACTATAAGTGATTGTAAAATAAGTTTTTACTATATTTATGTTTGTGACTTTTTAATTGATAATTAAATATATATATATAACGAGAGTTAAAAATGCCACTCGTTTTTTATTGACAAACTAGAAAAAATACATATATTTGCAAAAAACAAAACCATGAGTAAGTATTTAGACACGAAAGTAGATTTAACCTTTAAAAAAGTATTTGGCGAACATATAAATTTGGTAAAGAGTTTATTAAATTCATTGTTGCCATTGCCACAAGGTTGCTATATAGAAAGTTTAGAATATCTTTCTCCAGAACAAATACCAGAAAATCCAGGAAAAAAGTTTTCGATAGTTGATGTTAAATGCAAAGATAACTATAATAGATATTTTATAGTAGAAATGCAAACATATTGGAATAGTTCATTTTTTATCCGTACATTGCATAATACAACAAAAATATATTCATCACAATTGTATAAATCCGATGAATTTAAACAATTAAAAAGTGTATATGCCTTATGTATAGTTAACGATAACGCATTTCCACAATTTGCACATACAGACGAATATATCCAAGAATATTATATCATAAATAAAAATCATCCAGAAGATATACGTGATGCAATATCAATGATTTTTGTAGAATTGCCTAAATATAAACCTGTAACCAAAGGCGATAAAAAATTAAAAGATTTGTGGTTGCAATATTTTACCGAAATCAATGAAAAAACCGTAGAAGTAGATCCAGATTTATTAAACAATCCCGAAACGAGTATAGCATTAGAAATCGTAAAACGTTCAGCCTTTACCGAAGCCGAATTAGCAGCTTATGACAAATCAAAACTTGATGAAATCACAGAACGTTCTGCATTGAGTAATGCAAGAGAAGAGGGTAGAGAAGAAGGTCGAGAAGAGGGTAGAGAAGAAGGTAGAGAAGAAGAACGCCAAAA
>JAKSUC010000097.1 GCA_024413595.1 Bacteroidales bacterium | reverse complement strand
TAAAAGCACTTAATGACAAAAGATTAAATTATTATTGGTTTGATAGTGGAACTCCAACATTTTTGATAAAACAATTAAAACGATTTAATACAAATTTAGCAGAATTAGAGAATGTCAGATTAACAATTTCATCTTTGGATGTACCTGCCACAGAATTAACTAATGCCATACCATTATTGTTTCAAAGTGGATATTTAACAATTAAAAGTTATGACAAAAAATATGAGGCATATACATTAGGTATTCCAAATAAAGAAGTTCGTGTTGGATTATCAGAGTCGTTATTGCCATTAGTAAGCAAAATAAATTATATCGACAATGATAATGTTTCAATAAATTTTGCACAAGCAATAGACAATAACGATTTAGACGCAGCATTAGAGGTGATAAAAGCGTATATTGCATCAATTCCCTACGATGTAATGACCAAAGAAGATTGGGAAGACAAAGCAAAATGCGAACGTTTTTATCAAGTTTTGATATTTGTAATGTTTGGATTGTTTAATCGTTACACATACATAGAAGTAAAATCAATACGAGGACGTGCAGATATTGTTATGTTTGCTGAAAATACGGTTTATGTACTTGAATTTAAAGTAGACTCATCTGCCGACGAAGCATTAAAACAAATTGACGAAAAAGGTTATGCAATTGCATATCAAGATAGATTAAAAGGTCGCAATGTCATTAAATGTGGAATAAATATCAATTCCAAATTGAGAACAATTGATGGGTGGAAAATCATATAAACTATTAAGAATTTAGAATTAAGAACTCGAATATAATCGAATTTCTTAATTCTTTTATCCTTAATAAAAACTAATCTAATTTATTTATTTAACGCCTCAACTGGATTACTATTTGCAACTTTGATACTTTGTAGCGTAACTGTAAGTATTACAACTACAAATGCTAATAACGAAGCTATAATATAAGCCGAAATTGGCATATCTATTCTAACTTGAAAATCACTTAACCATTTATTTGAAAATAAGTAAGCTAAAGGAGTTGCTATAATTGCCGAAATAATAACATATATTCCATATTGTTTACATAATTTATATAAGATTTGAAAAATATTTGCTCCATTTATTTTACGTATGGCTATTTCGGTTTTGCGAGTTGAATTTAATGTTGATGATAATCCTATTAAACCCATAATTGATATTATCAAAATAATAACACCCAAAATTGTTGATGTTTTTTCAAGTTGTAGTTCTTTATAATACAATTGTTGAATTTTTTGATTAGTAAACTTAAAATTAAATTCTTCAGGGGCAAAAAGTTCGTTCCATACTTTTGTGATTTTTTCAATAGTATTTTTTGCATTTGCCATGTTAATACGAATTCCTCCTTCTTGACAAATTTTTGTATTTAGCCAATATATTGTTGCATCTGCATTACTATGAAAATCATATAAATTTACTTCTTCAACAATACCTATAACAGGTCCAAAATATGTTTTTTGTCCAATTACATTGTTTGTAAAACCAAGTTTTTCACAAGCTTTTTTATCTAGAATAACTGCTTCTTCTTTATCGTCTTTAAAATCATCTCCTTCAATAAATCTAAGACCTAAAGTTTTTCCATAATTTGGACCTGCTGTTATACATTTTAAATTCACCCATTCGTTATTATTGTCGTTTTTTGGAATTGATATACCCATGTGCATATTTGTTGGTGGAAATGCTATTCCGAATGATACGCTTTCTACTCCTTCAATATTTTCTATTTCTGTTTTAAATTTTTGGATATTTATTTTGTTGAGTTTAAATGTTATCAATCCCTCTTTTTCAAAACCTAAATCTTTGTTTTGTGCATATTCAATTTGTTTATTTATTACAATTATTGAAATTGCAACTGCTATAAACATTGTTATTTGAAAGATTGTAAGAGATTTGTTAAATATTGATGACGAACGTGATATATTGTTTTTACCTTTTAAAATTTCTGCAATATTTAGATTTCCAACACGTAACGAAACAATTACTCCTGCTAATAAACTGAAAATTATTGTAACTAAAAATATTATACCTAAAATAGGTAAAATTTCGGAACTGAATGTTAATTCATAATCTTTTCCAACCAATTTTCCAACGTGTTGAATTGCTATTGCAGTGATTATTAACGAAAATGGAAACGAAATCAATGTTGTTAAAACTGACTCAATAATTATTTGTTTGTATGTGTTTATATTGTCTGCTCCAATACTACGTGTTAGTGCATAAAGTTTTTCTCGTTTTGATATTTGAACGCTAATAAGATTTACATAATTTGTAAAACCTATAAGATAAACCATTATTCCTATCAACGCTAATATTTTAAGAAATGAAGGATTGGGCTCTTCTATTAGATTGTTGTCGTCTATTGGTCCTTCGTCAACATGAATTTTTGATAGTGGTTTTATAGTAAATGTTTGTATAAATAAATTATTTTCCTTTTCGTATTCGTATTTATAATCAGCAAGTTTCTTTTTAAATTCTTCTATGTTTACATTGGGTTTAAAACATATATAATTTGTAAAAACAAGAAATGCAATGTCTTTTGTTCCATTATAAAAATCTTCTTTTGATATATCAAGTGCCCCGTACAAATCATTGTTTGCATAATTTTTATAAATCAACTCTTTGTTGATAATTACATTACCTTTTATTGTTGAATTTTTTGCTATATCTTGATAAACTCCTGCAATGGTTTGAATAAATTCTTGTCCATTTATTCTTATTTTAATTGTTTCATTTACTGAATTGTCTGTATTAAAAAGTTTTTGTGACAGCGATTTAGAAATTAAAATTTTATTGTCAGACTCATATACATCTTTTTCTGTTCCATGTAGAATATTAATACCAAATGCTTTGAAAATATTGTCTGAAGCTCCTAATACATAACTTTCTGTAATCCAATTTTCATTATCAGAACATATTTTAACATCTCGTAGCAATGTGGTTACTACAATTTCGTCAACTTCTTGAAAATTATCTTTTATTTTGTTTGCTATCATTGGTGATGAATTGCTACCTCTATGTACTTTTTGGTCGCTTGCTACATTAAAATCGGTAATTGTAATTCGATAAATATTATCGATATTTTTAAAACCATAATTGTAGTTATATTCATTGCGTATATATGCGCTAATAATTGTTACAACAGCTATTGCAACTGCTAACCCAAATATTATAATAAATGAATTTGTTTTATCATTTATCAAATGTCTCCAACTTATTTTTATTTCGTTTCGCATAATTTTTTATAATTAAGAATTAATTCGTAATTATTCCGTTTTTAAACTATTTATTGGATTTGTTTGTAATATTTTAAATAAATGAAATACTATAGTAATAATTGAAATTAATGCCACTATTGTAAAGCTAATTATCCAATCTTGAATATATGTTTCTGAAGGTATTTCTCCATTAATTATTGAACAATAATATTTTACAAATACTATTGTAATTAATTCTGATATTATCATTAGAATAAATACTTTCTTAGAAATAATATTAAATAAATTAAATTTACTTGCACCTAAAACTTGACGCAATCCAATTTCTTTGGTTTTTCGTTTTATATTATACGACATTATAGCAAATAATCCTGATGCTAATAATATTAAACCTAATACCGTTAAAGTTTTAAATGCTTTGTTTAATGCCTTAAATAATATTGTGGCAAGATCTTCATCAAAATAACTTGTAAACGGATAGAATGTAAACGAAACATTTGGATACATTTCGTTTAAAACTCTTTCTGCATATTCGTTAACATCTTTGCTATGATTTGGTGTATGTCGAATTGTTATGATATTTGAAGTCTCTGAATTCGGTTTATTGTTGTTAAATACCATAATATTGGGCTGTTTAGGATTATAAATACTATAAACGTTATAATCTTCTACCACTCCAATAATTTGATATCTATTTCCCCAAATATCAATATAAGCATCTAGAGGATTTTCTAATTTCATTTCCTCAACTGCTTTTTGGTTTATGATACATTTTAAACTATCGCTTACATCGTCTGAATAAAAGTTTCGTCCTGCTATTATTCTTAGTCCTAAGGTTTCAACAAATGAACTGCTTATGTTATTGAAATGAGTATCAATAAAATCTTCGCCTGTATGTCCGCTCCAATTTAAGGCTCTTGCTCCACAATAATTTAAGAACGGGGTATTTCTTGAAATTGAAACGTTAAGAATATTATTGTTTTCTTTTAGTTTTTCAGTAATTGCATGTATATCTATGTTTGAACCTTTTACTATTTCTGAATATAGTATATCATTCCTATTAAATCCTAAATCTTTATTAAATATATAATCTACTGAACGATTTGAGATAAAGCCTATGTTGATTACAATTAATGATATTATAAATTGAATTGTTAATAATATTGTTTTTGCATCAAAAAATGTTTTACCTTTTTTATTTGTATTTAGGTTTTTTATTGGATTTTGTGATGCCATAACAAATGATGGATATATTGATGCTAAAATTCCAATTAATGTTGATATTCCAAATATTTTTAAAAGAATAGAAATATTTGTCCAAAGTTCATATTCTATTGTAACTCCAAATGTCATTGGTATAATTGAACCTAATTGTGGTAAAATTAGTGTTATAAATAATAAAGCTATTATAACGGTAGAGTAAGTTATAAACAATGACTCAAATATAAATTGTAATGCTAATTCTTTTTTTGAAAGTCCAAATGTTTTTTTTACAGCAATTTCCTTTACTCTTAAATTTGAATTAGCTAGCATAAGATTTATATAATTGGCGTATGCTAAAAATATTATTAACAATCCTGCTAATAGTAATAATCTAAATGCTATAAGCAAATCTTCTTGATTATTTGGTGCAATATGGTGTTGCGAAATATGATGAAGATATGGACTTACATGTGTATATAGTCTTTCGTATGGAATTATATTTTCTATTTGTTTATTTATTTTTTCAGGATCTGCATTGGGTGTTAACAATACATAATAGAAATAATTCCAGTCTCCACGTTTTAAAGCGTTGGGATCTTGTGCAACTTTTGTTGATAACGAAATCATAAATTCTGGTCGAATATCACTTCGGCTTGGTAAATCTTCGTAGACAACATTCACTTTCAGTGGTATTGTTTTATCAACTAATATTTGTTGACCTATAGCACTTTGGTTTGGAAATATTTTATCTGCTATTTTTTTAGAAATAGCTATTGTGTATGGTTCTGAAATCGCATTTGCTGTATCTCCTTCTAGAATTTTAAAGGTTAAAATGTTGAATATTGAATTTTCGGCATAATATCCATTTTTTGCATCTAAAAGTTTATTATCACTTAGAGAAAAATGAATTCCTCCTGTGGAAATAATCATTGCTGAATTTTCTATTTCAGATACATTGTTTAAATATTCATCTCGTAAATAATAGGGAACACATGTTACATATTTGTTGTCGTCAACATCGTTTCTACAAAATTGAACACGATATATATTATCATAATGTTCTTGATATTGGTCGTATGTCATTTCTCCATCGTGTATTATCATGATGGAAATGAAAAATATATATCCTACAATTAGATTTATATAAATTACTGCAGAATTTATTTTTTCTCGTTTCTGATTACGAAACAAAGTTTTAAAAAATAGCTTAATCATCTTTTCCTTTTTTTTATAAAACAGAAAAAGCATCATTTATGCCATTTTGTTAATTGTTTATATATCAGTATTATATTAAAATTATATGTGTTTTGTTTTGTAAAATTTTTTTACAACCATGTAAAAATTAGTTACAAAGCTGTTGAAAAATGAAAAACAATTTTTTTTTATTTGTCAATAGGGTTGTTTCGCCAATTATCATAATTCCATGGACTATAACTAAAATTAATCATTAAACATGATGTCTTAATTTTATTTTCATAATTTGGAAATAATGTTACTAATCCATATTGATAATCAATACTAAATATATAATATTTATTATTGCCTAAAATTATATTAATATTATTTTTTTATTTAAAACCAAAATGGATTGTATGCAATGTTTAATAAAACTGCAAAATTGTGTAATTGCTTGTCACTATTTTTTAGTATATTTACTAATCCGTATTGACATACTATCGAAAAATCAAATGCTTCGTTAAGTGATGTTGCAGCTATTTGTAAACCAAAATCATTTTTTTTAAGATTTAAATCATTGGGTTCGTTTCCAAATATTTTAAAATCTCCATTTTTACACTTGCTATTTATTGCTCTACCGTAATAACAACCAATATTTATAAAAAAATCTCCATCATTATAACTTGTATATAAATCAAAAATTGGAAAACTTAATGGAATTTGAAGATATGTAATTTTGATTTTGTAATTTTCATCGGTGTTATTTTGATTTGGAAAATCCATCATATTTATATTCCATTTGTTTTGAACAAATATTATTCCTGTTGAAAACGTACTAGTCGCTTTATCGGTGTCTATACCCAACCAAGCTTTTACTCCATAAATACCTCCAATTAAAGGGTTTGATATTCTTTTTGAGTCGTACAACATATTAGACATTGTTCCTCCAAACATTAAATAAGCTTCTTGAGCAAATAAACTACTTGTCGAAATCACTAAAAATGCGATTAAAAATAATATTTTTTTCATTGCTATTTGAATTTTATTGTTTATATAATTTTGCTTTGAATTTTTTATATTGAGCTAATATCAAACATATTAACGTTATAATTATATTATTTAGTCTATTTTATAAAAAAACACGTTACTTTTTAATATAAAAAAAGCTGTATCTAATAATAGATACAGCTTTACAAATCTATGAAAAAAATTATTCGTTTCGTAATGCTTCAACAGGATTGGCTGTTGCTGATTTATAACTTATTATAATTGTTACTGATAATGAGATTATGGTTTGTGTTAATATTGCAATTATTATTTGCCATACAGAAATTGATGTATGTAATGCTTGGGTATTTAGCCATAATGTTCCAAAATAGATGATTATTGCTATTGAAATTGAACCTGCTATCAATGTTTGTATCAATGTGTTTTTGTTTAACATTGTTAATATTTTTGATATTTCACAACCAAAAACACGACGTATTCCAATTTCTTTGGTGCGTTTTTTAACAAATATAGTTTGAACTGCTATTAATCCTATTACTGTTATCATTATTGCTAATAATGAGGCTATGTTTATTACTTTAAAAATAAATTCTGTATTTGATAATTTACTTGCATATTGTTCTGATAGCCAAACTGGTGATACTGAAAATTTTGTTTCGTTTTGTGATAAAACATTTTCTATTGTTTTGATGGCTTCTGAATGTGATGCGTTTTTATTGATTTTTGCGTAAAAATTGTGACAATATAAATCATGTCCATAAACCAATGCTAATGGTGCTATCTCTTCTGATGGATTTCCATATAAAAAGTCTTTTACAATTCCAATTATTGTAAATTGTCGAGTGTTCATACTTACAATATCCATCACATTTAGATTTAAATGCTTAGCTAATTTTTCGTTGATAACCATTTTGCTATAATTTGTTGAGTCTTCGTTTCTGAAAAATTCGCCATTTATTATTGTAGGGTTAAATACTTCGTTAAAATTATCTTTTATAGAATAATAATTTATTCCTGAACCATCTGGATTTTCTTCTGTTGACAATATACTGCAACTATTCCAAACACCTAATGATTGTTCAAATAATGTTACATTTTCTATTTCAGGATGATTTTTTAGTTGGTTTATTATTGATGAATAGGTATTTTGATTGCTTTCTATTTTAAAACTCAATATATTTTCGGTGTTTAGGTTTACTGGTACGTCTTTTAAAAATAGTATTTGTGAATTTACAATCAACATAAAACCTATCAACGAAATTGTTATAACACTCTGAAATATAGTAACAACTTTTGAAAACATTCCATTATTATCAGTACTTCCACGTCGATGTATTATTGAAATAGGATTTAATCGTGCTATATTTATTGATGGATATAGCCCTGATAATATTGTTACTGAGAATATTAACAATATTATTATTGATATAAATATTGGAGAATACATTAACGATTTTTCTACTTCGTAATTTATTGTTGTTTCTAAATTTTCAACAACCAAAACTGATACAAATACTGAAATTATTGAAGAAATAAGTGTTATTATAAATGCTTCTGACATAAATAGTTTTGCAATGCTAATTGAAGTAGAACCATTAACTTTACGAATACCAATTTCTGAACTACGATTTTTACATTGAATTAAAAATAAGTTGAAATAATTGCTTACTGCTAGCAACAAAACTAAAATTGCTATTACAACTAATAGTGTTACTAAAACTGAATAACTTGTTTTTCCAATTTGAAATTTTTCGTGCGAACTAAAATAAATATCTGTAACTGGAATTGCGTATGCTTTTGGTGAAACTTCGGCCATGTAAGTATTGTTCATCAATTTTTCGTATTGTTCACAAACTTTTTGATTTGCAATTTCTTTATCAACGCCATCTTTTATTAGTATATAATTATAAAAATTGCAACAATCTTCACAAATGCCTTCTTTTATTGTATTAAACGAACCAATTATGTCACAAGTAAAGTGTGTATTCTTTTTAAAATTTTCAAATACTCCACCTACAACAAAATCTCTATCTAAAATTGTAATTGTTTTACCAATTGCCGACTCGTTTCCAAATAATATTTGTGCATAATCTTCAGATATTGCAACATTGTTTTGTGCGTTTAAAAATTGAGGATTACTTGTTTCTAACAGATTAAATCCAAAGACATTAAAAATTTCTGATGAAGCCCAAGCTAATTTACAATTATCAAAAATTTGATTGTTATATTTTATTGAAGTATTATCTGCTATGTCGATAATTACATTATCTTCGATTTCTGGAACTGAATTTTTCATTCCTTGATAGGCAAAATAAGGACTTGTTTGATAATTATTTATGTCTCCATTTAATTCAAATGTACAACCTATACTTACAATTCTATCATGATTTTTATACCATGTATCATAAGAAATTTCATTGTATGTTATTAAAAACAAGATTATTGCTGTTGACAATCCAATTATTAAACCTCCTATACTAATCAATAATATAGACTTGTTTTTTCGCCATGATATTTGTAATATGTTTTTCATTTTTTTAATTTTAATATTTCAAAAATTTATCAATCACTCTTTATGCCAATTTTATAATATATTGACTTTTCGATTGTTAAACCAAGTAATATAAATTAAGAGTGTAAATATTTTTTACAGAGGTGTAAATTGATTTTACAGATATTTTTTCAATAAAGGAATAAAGGAATAAAGGAATTAAAGTGCACATCAAACTCGAATTTTTAATTCTCAATTTAATATAGTTTCCTTTATATGAGTATATTTTCTATTTTCTAAAATTAATTAATAATTTTTAAATCAAAAATCCAAAACATTCTGAACTTGGTGGAAATCGTGTTTTTTTTGATAGATTTCCACCGAGTTCAGCACTTTTTTGTAAAAAATAATTATACTAATTTGAGAAAATTTATTACTTATGCTTGTTAATTATAAAACTAAAATCAATGTTAATAGGTAGAGAAAAAGAAAAGGAATTATTCTGTAAAAGTCAAAACTTAGGCTACAAACGAAATCTTATTATGGAAG
>JAKSUC010000096.1 GCA_024413595.1 Bacteroidales bacterium | reverse complement strand
TTTCTTGAGACTTTCAATGTGCGTGTCTTTTCTGTTTTGCGGGTGCAAAGGTAAGGACTTTTTTTAGTAGTATCCAAATTTTTTTTGAGTTTTTTTTGAAGTTTTTTTCGGTTGTAATTAAAATATAATGATATTTAAGATGTTAAAGCATCAAAAAAAAAAGAGATAATGTAATTATTATCTCTTTTTTATAGAATAAAATTATAAATTATCTCTTTTTGCTAGATTGTTTACGACCTTTACTAGTTTTACTTTTATTTTCAGTAGCACTAGCTTTTTGAGAATTAGAAGAAGAGTTACCATTAGATTTTACAACATTAGAACTATTTTTATTAGTTGTTTGTGTTGTAGATTGTTTACGTCCTTTGCTAGTTGAAGTTTGAGCCATTGTAAAAGAAGATGCAAACAATGATAATGCCAAAATTAATGCTATTTTTTTCATATTTTTAATGTTTTAAAGTTAACAAAATATTTTACGGTTTTAAGAAAAAGTTTGTTACAATAGTTGAAATTATATTCTAAAACTGAAAAATAATCTTAAACAATTTTAAAACCTAAAAATTAAATACTCTATTAAACATTAATATCTATTCATTTGATTTAATACCACACAAAAGAGTTACGCAACCACGTTTAGGTTCTGTATTAGCTTTTGAAACTAATGGAACTTTAACAAATATTTTAATTCTCTGTGTTTTATTACATTGAAAATCCCAAATAGAATTAAAATTATTAGATTTGTTAGAATAAATTTTATCACCTTCCCAACTTTCTACATTAAATTCAATATCTTTAGGAATTTCATCGTCACCTTTAACAACAAACCTATAGTTAATACCTTTGCTAAGTGTTTTGAAGATGAGAATTTCTTCACCTTCATATAGTTTTATTGAATTGTAACGACCACTAATTACATAATCTTCAAGTAAAGGCAAAACCTTTTCTTCGGTAAATTCTTTGCATTGAGCCGAACTCTGCAAAGGTATATACAAAAATGAGGCTACCAATAAAGTAGCTAAAAATGCAAATCTTCTCATAATATTATCTTCGTTATTGAATGTATCCGTTTCTAATTATAGTAATTTTATTGACGAGTTCTTTATATACAGCTCTATCAATTTTTTCAGTTCCGATTCTATCATAAACAGATTTTAAATCAACCATTTGATTTAATAATTGAGCAATACCTTGATTTTTAGAAAATAATTTTAATAAGCCAATCATATCATCAAGTGTAAATTTTTGTTCAATAATGATATCGTTGATATTATTTTCTTCATCTTCAGGAAGGGTTTCTAACATTTTTAAAGAAATGTATAACCCTTCGACCCAACCACCAACCAAAACAGTAGAAGCGATTTCGTTACGTTCGTCTTCTTCAAGAAAGTTGGTAGAACGAGTATAACATTCAGAAACAATAGAAACAATCTTGTTTTTGTTACTCATATTGTCTTGAATATTTTGAATAGTACTATCATTAAAGAAACCAATAATACCTAATTGTTCAGATAATTTTTTAACTGCTGCTAAATAATCAATAGCAGCTTGATTTTGTTCGTAAAGTGCACAAAAACTTAAATCCGCTGAATAAATACCAAGATTTAAAGCTTGAGAATTTTGTGTATTATATCTACTAACATTGGATGCAGGACTTAAAAATTCTTCGTTGTATTTGATATCAAGATTATTAAGAATCATTGCTGTTTCCATAGGAGACGGCAATGAATAAAAGATATATTTAGCCTCATCATAAGGTAAAATGTTGTTCACATAAGTAGAGTTAACAGAATCTTTATTATCAGAATTTCCTGTATTAGTACAAGAAATTGGCAAATAAATTGCCAATAAACCTACAAAGGTAAGAAGCAATGCTTTTTTAGAGTTATTCATTTTTATAAATATTGTTATAGTTGGATATTAAATTATTTATCACTAAGCAAATTAGAGATAAATTTTAATTCAAAATTCAGTTTTTAAATATACGAAAATAATTAATAAGTCAAATATTTTTTTTTATTTTTTTACATCAATTTTTAATAAAACAATGTAACCAGTTTGTTCATAAAAAGATTTATCACGTAAAACGATATTAGCTTTATATACATAAACACCATTAGGACAAGGTTTTCCGTTACGAGTTCCGTCCCAACCTTCGTCAATATCTGTTCCACGATACATTATAGCTCCTTTTTTATCAAGAATAACAATTTTGTAGTTTGCTATATCTCCATGAATAGGTTTAAAAACATCATTTATACCGTCACCATTTGGTGTAAAAGCATTTGGAAATACAACAATTGGATTTTTAATGATTGTTATAGCATTAGGTACAATTGAAGTATCGCTACAAGAATTTTGAGTGGTTACAATTAATGATATTGTAAAAGTTCCGCCAAACTCATAAAGATGCGTAGGATTTTTTTCTTCTGATTTTTTACCATCACCAAAATCCCATTGATAATAATCACTATTACTTGCATTTAAATCAAGTCTAAGACTTTGCCCTTCGTAAAGCGTATCAGCATTTTGAATAAAACCAGCACTTGGTTTTGTGAAAACATGTACAGTTTTGGTTGTTGTTGTAGCATTTCCACAATCGCCATATGCAGTTAATGAAACATCATAATCTCCTGCGGCTTCAAATGTATGTGTAGTTTTTTCAGATTTACTTGTTGTTCCATCACCAAAATTCCAAACGCAAGAATCTGCATTAGATGATGTATTTTGAAATTGAACAGTAATAGGTTGACAACCTTCTAACGAACTTGTTTTCATGGCTGCAATTACTGGTCTACCTTGTATGATAAATGGGAAAGATACTGTATCATAACATCTTCCATCAGATTGAACAAGAATTATATTGTAATTTCCACAATATTGATATTCATGACTCGACTCATTTATGTTGGTAGAAGAGGAACCATCTCCAAAATCCCAAACAGTCGAAGTTATATTTTGACTCATATTGGCAAAATAAGCTGTTGTTTCTGGATATACAACAGAATCTGTTAAAACTCTTACGTCAGAAATAGGTTGTGGATTAACAATTAAATTAACTACTGCCGTATCTGTACATCCAATACCACTCACTTGCATCATACTTGATTTTATTGTAAAAGTTTTTGGAGATGTTGTTGTATTTATAAAAGTGTGTTTTGCAGGACCTGTTCTGTCATATAGTTTTGTTCCATCAGTAATATCATAATTTGCTATTCCTTTAAAATCTTGAGTAATAACAATATCTAAAGGAGAACAACCTTCATAAGTATTTAATTTAAAACCAGCAATATTGTCAGGACGTGTTAAAACAATATTATCAGAAATTGCAGTACATCCATTTGCATCTTTAAGTTTTACAACATAAGTACTATCTGTTAAATTTGAAAACACACCAGTAACAGGTTTCCAATTGATAGAATCTAGAGAATAAGAATAAGGTTGAGTTCCACCTTTTGCTGAAGCAATAATTTTGCCCGTATTTCCTGAATTACAAATTACATCATATTTCTCATAATCTAGTTCAAGAGATGCAGGTTCTACAACTTCAATTTCATAATTATAAGGTTGAGTACAACCATTTGAATCCATTGCTTTTACAAAGTAAAATCCAGGTTTTACATTTTCAAAATGATTAGAAGTATAATCAAAAGATTTACCATCATTTATTGAATATTTATAAGGAGCAGTTCCACCTTCTGCAACAACAGTAAAAGCAAAAGAATTATCACCAAAACATTTAATTCTACTATCAATTGTTGTAGTATATGATATTTTTTCAGGCTGAATAATAGAAGCATATTCATAAGCAACACAACCATTAGCATCTCTAGCAGAAAATTCATAATTTGAAGCTGGCATATTTTCGAAATGTCCTGTAGAGTTATCGTGATTATAATTATTACCAAATGCAGAATACGTAATAGGTTCAACACCTCCAATAGCTTTTATTGTTGCAGTTCCTGTTAAATCTCCATAACACAATTCTATATTTGTTGTATCTTTTTGAATAAATGTAATTTGATTTGGCTGAGAAATTGTAAAATCTCCTAATAATGTACATCCTACCTCATCAACTACTTTATAATCATATTTTCGAGCTTCAAGTCCAATTATTTCTCCATCATAAGAAATGGGATCTTGAGAAAAATCTAAATAAAATCGATATGGTGAATTACTATTTATTTTTTTACCTCCAGAAACTGAAATAGTTACTGTACCATCACCATATCCATAACATGAAACGTCACCTGTTACAATTTCGTCAAGTACAAAAGTTTCTGGTTCAAATATTTCAATTTCAGGGAAAGATTGATTACAACCTTTTGAATCAATTACAAATGGCTTATAAACACCAGCTAATAAATTATCAAATTCATTAATATCAGAAAAAGTATTTCCACCATCAATTGAATATCTTAAATTTCCAGTACCACCGCTAGCTGTATAAGATATATATCCTTTGGCTTCTCCTTTACATCCTATTACATCATGAAATATTGGATTAAAAATCTCAATTTGTGTTGGTTGACTAACTAAAATTGGCGAAGTTTTTACGCTACAACCATTATTATCAACAACTAATATTGTATAATATCCTCCAGGTAAATCAAAAAACTGATAATCAGACTGAAAATTTTCGCCATTATCAATAGAATAAGAAAAAGGAGCAGTTCCCCCTCTAACATAAATATCTAAACCTCCAGTTGAATCTCCATAACAAGTACTTACAGGAAAAGAACGATTACTTACCTCTAATTTTGCAGGTTCTGGTATAATAATAGGTGTAGAATATGTAACCTGACATCCATTTATATCTTTTACTGCCAATTCATAATTTCCTGCATAAAGACTAAAACAAGAATCAGCATTCCATCTAAAATTATTTTCACCAGTCTTTGAAAATCCGTAAGAATAAGAAGGAGTTCCTCCTGATGCTTTAAATACTACTTTTGCATCATTTTCACCCCAACAAGAAATATTTCCTACAGATACAATATCAACATTCAATTTTGTAGGATGAGTAATTTCTACATTTTCATTTTTAGAAATACAACCGTTAGAATCTTTTAATTTTACATTATAAATTCCAGCACCTAAACTGGAAAATATTGCCATTTGCTGAACATCATTTCTATTAATAACTTTGGTAGTTACAAAATTATCTACAGTAAAAGTATATGGAGGTGTTCCTCCAGTTGCTTGCATTGTAATTATACCATTTTTATCTCCAAAACATTTGTTTCCTTCATCAGATTTTGCAGGTGGAAGCATTTCTAATTGAGTTGGTTCAGTCAATTTTATTGGTTCTGTTTTTGAAAAAGAACAACCATTAGCATCTTTTACAGAAGGATAGTAAATACCTTTAGATAAATTATCAAACAAATTTGAATTTTGATATGTAGCATTTTTTTCATCTATCGAATAAGAAAGAGGCGCAGTTCCACCAGAAGCGAATATAGTGATAGACCCATTATGATCACCATAACAGGTAGAAACATCAACAATTTCAACTCCATTATCATTAATAATTAATTTTTCAGGTTGCTCTATCGACACAACATCACCATCATCTTTACAATTTTGAGAATCAATAACACTCATATTGTAAGTTTTTGCACCCAATTTTTCAAAAAATGTTACTTGTTTATATTCATTTCCATCTAAAGAAAAACGATAAGGAGGTGTTCCTCCATGAGCGTGTGGTGTAATTGTTCCATTAAAATTGCCAAAACATCCTGTTACATCTTCTTTATCTGAAGTCTCATAAACCAATTGTTCAGGTTGCGTAATTTCTATAGGATTAGTCCACTGAACAATACAGCCTTTTGAATCTTTGATGGCTACATTATAAGTTCCTGCAGATAATCTTGTATACAAATTATGAGAATTTGCAAAAGATGACTCAGGTGTTCCATAATGAATATCTGTTGAAATAGGTGAATTATATCCTGTTGCTTGAATATTAATTTCACCAGAATCATCACCATAACAAGTTGTTATATTTTTAACATTAACAGAATTAATTTCTAGTTCTGCATTTTTACCAATTTCAACTTGTTGAGGCTGAGAAATACAATTTGCACTATTTTTTACTACAACATTATATTTATTTGCTGAAAGATTAGAAAATACATTACTAGAAGAAAAATCAGTACCATTATTTTTAGAAAATTCAAAAGGTGAATTTGATAAATTATCATCAACTTTTACTTCAAAACTTCCATTATTATCATTATAACATCTAATATCTTGAACATTAACTATTTGAAAAGAAATTTTTTCTGGTTGTAAAATATTTTGACTATAATCTACCTTACAACCACTAATTTGATCTTTTACCGAAATTTTTAATTCACCCTGACTTAAATTCGAAAATGTATGAATATTTGAATTTTCTAAATTAGACCAAGAACCATCAACACCATCTTGACCAGAATAATAGTAATTAGGACCTCCTCCATTAACAGCTATTGTTACCAAACCATCACTATAACCATAACACGAAACATCTTTTTTATCTGATATTGAAATACTCATACCCGATATTTTAACATCATCAATAGCAACAGAAAACGACTCTGCTGAATTAGATTCTACTGAAATTATTATTTTAACATCACTAGAATTTGCACATTTTTTTGATAAACAACAATTTATTGTTCTCCAATTATCTTGTATATTGTCATCTTCTTTTATTATTAATTCATCAGTTTGGTCATATTCTGTTGGTTTAATTATTGATATTTTTAAAATTGGACGTTGTTGTTGTGTTTGATTATTTGCATAAAAATAAAGTCTAAACGACATCATAGGCATTGAAATACCTGTAAAATCAAAATGCTGTGAAATTGATGCTTTTTTATTTGATATTTTATCTGTTTGAATATAAGCATAATTACTTCCTTCTGATGCTGAACTTAAAGAATTAAAAGCTTGCCCATCTGTTCCTGAACCTATTTCCCATAGATTATCGTCATTAACCCAATTGCCAAAACCTCCTTCAAATCCAAAACTATATGGTACTGATGTTGGAGTTTGTGCTTTTAAATCTATTGTTACAAATATACAACAAAATATAAGTAATTTTAAAATATGTTTCATCTGAATATTAATTAGTTTCTAAATAGTTTTTAGTTCTATTAAAATACAAATTTAATAAAAAGACGCTGATTTTTGAGTATTTGTTGCTTAATATATATAATTTATTCTACATCAAATTTCTAATTCTAAAATTGAAAATATATAAAAGGTTGAACAGTTTCTGATGCAAATTGTATAACTAATTGACATACAATTAATAAAATTAATATTTTAAAAACAATATTCATTTCAATAAATACATCACGTATTTTATTAGAAATTTGTTCTGGTATAAAATGACATACAAATCCAAACAACAACATTATAACCCAAATATATCGAGCATCCCAAAAATGTACTGCAAATTGTATGTCAAAATCAGTAAATACCTTTTCTAATATTATAAATGGAACTTTAAAACTTTCAACTACTACGGTTTGAGTAGTTCCATCTTCCAATTCTGTTTCATAAGATATGTCAGAGGCTCTAAAAAATATCCATAAAAATACTACAAATGTAAATGTTAAAAGCCACATTAATATTTTTGTAAAAATATTTGAAGGTAAAAACTTTTTTATCAACTTGTCAATACCTAAAGCAACACCATGAGCGCCACCCCAAAATACAAATTTCCAAGCTGAGCCGTGCCACAACCCTCCTATCAACATGGTTAACAACAAATTTATATCTGTTTGAATATATTTAACTGTATTGGGATTTGCCAAAGCTATCAACCACAATATTAATCCTACTATTAATATTATTGATGTTATTAAACATGAATTAAACCATACTATTGCCATTATTGTAGATAATAATAATGTGATTATAGTAAATATCATTTTATTTGAATAAAATGATAAAATTCCTAATACTGAAATTGTTAAAACAATAATTATATTGATTAATGAAGCATCTTGCAACAAAACTGATAATATTAATATTGTAGGTATTGAATATAACGAAAATTTTGAAAATGTTCGATTTCCTCCTAATGGAATATACAAATATTCTTGCAACCAAGTACTTAACGAAATATGCCAACGTTTCCAAAATTCACTAACCGACAAACTTTTATAAGGAGAATTAAAATTAATTCCTAAATCATAACCCATCACTTTGCCTATTCCAATTGCCATATCACTATATCCACTAAAATCACAAAATATTTGAAGGGCATATCCAAATACTCCCATCAAATTTTCAAACCCACTATAATTTTGTGGCGCAGCAAATATCAAATCATTATATTGTGCTATATAATCGGCTATCACTCCTTTTTTAACAAGTCCTATAATTATTAACCACAAACCCCAATTGGCTTGTTTTGACGAAATATTTGGTTCTGTTTTAAGTTGTGGTAAAAAATGATTTGCTTTAACAATAGGTCCTGCAACCAATTGTGGGAAAAATACTAAATAAAAGGCAAAGTCTAAAATATTATCTGCAGGATCTACTTTTTTACGATAAATATCAATCATGTAACTTATACTCTGAAATGTATAAAACGAAATACCTACTGGTAATGCTATATCTTTCAATGCAAAATTACTTTCTATTATTTGATTGATATTGGTAATAAAAAAATTTGTATATTTAAAATAAGCCAATGCTAACAATCCTGGTAAAATTCCAATTGCTAACCATATTTTTCTACTTGTTTCGGTTTCGGCTTTGTTTAATCCAATACCTAAATAATAGGTCAAAATTGTTGTTATAAACAACAAGATAACATGCTCTCCACTACTTAGATAATAAAATAAAAAACTAAATCCTACTACAAACAATGAATTCAAAATTCGTTTTTTAAGAAGTAGGGTATAAATTATTAAAAATACAATAAATAATAGC
This sequence comes from Bacteroidales bacterium, assembly GCA_024413595.1. GTDB lineage: Bacteria > Bacteroidota > Bacteroidia > Bacteroidales > UBA3824 > UBA3824. The sequence continues at coordinate 944 of JAKSUC010000096.1, read as the reverse complement.
AAAAAATGTCCACTACTAAAAATTATTGGTTTGTCCGGATTAAATACAAACAAATTTGCAAGATTGCGCAAAAATTCCATTTCTTATTTTATGATATATTGTTTTAAAAAAATTGTGCTAATGTATATAAAATTAGTCTAATTCAAATTATTTATTGTATAAAAAATAAATATTTTTTTATAAATTATATTTTTTTATATTTGACACACTAATACAATCTAATAAAATATAAACAAACAAAAAAAACGCATTTTGATTTTTCAAAATGCGTTTTTTATAAACGAGAAATAAACTAGTCGATTTTTAAATAATCAAAAATCTTATCCATTGTTTCGTCACTAGGTTCTACTATTAGATTGTCTAATTTTGAAGATAATAATTGATTAAATTCATCTTCTAATTCTAATAATTCATTTGTGTTAACTAGTGAAACTTCACTTTTATCAATGGAAAATAAATACGAGTAATTTTCATCCATAGGCAAATATATTAAATTTATAAATATGATTTTTTTTCTTTTTCTATAACTATAAAACGCCACATATTTTTTTATATTGCTAAAATTAAATTTTTTTTTATATATTTACCCTAAAAAAATAAATAAAACTTCTCATACCCAATAAAATAAAAATTTGATATTTTTATAATATTGAACTTTAAGTAGTTAATAAATTTTCAAACTAAATAATTGATTTAATTAATCAAAAATGACATAAATATTGTTGCATAATTATTTACATCAAAAAAAAAGGCGAAAGCAAACTAATATTCATTGCTTTCCGCCTATAATTCCAATTTAGAATACGAATTTGAAATATAAAGATTTCTATACTATGATTTATTGAAAACACTTTTTATAAAATAACCATAAAACTCATTTGAAAGAATTTCTCAAAAAATATTTTTTTCAAAAACTTTTATACATTTGCACGCAAAACAATATA
>JAKSUC010000095.1 GCA_024413595.1 Bacteroidales bacterium | reverse complement strand
TTCTACAGAACGTTCTGCACTAAAAGCGGAACGAGAAGAAGGTAGAGAAGAAGGTTTAAAAGAAGGTAGAGAAGAAGGAAAAATAGAAGAAAAAATAGACAATATTAAAATAGTGATGAAAAAATTATCAATAGATTTTAATGCAGCATGCGTCTTTCTTGAAATACCTAAAGAACAAATTGAGACTTTAAGTAAAATGATAAAATAATAAAAAAGCCGTTTATGATTAAACGGCTTTTTATTTACATATACAATACAATAAAACTATCTATTATATTTACCAATAGCAGTTAAATAATCATTAGCTTTAATCATGTATTGAGCTTTAGAGTCAGAAAGATTATCTTTAGCAGATTGTAAAGTGGCTTGAGCTTCGAGCAAATCACTCATACTCAAAATACCTGCATCATAATTATCTTTAACAATTTTATAATGTTCTTCAGCTTCATTAACTAGACTTTCAGCCACTTCAATTTCAGCAAAACTTTGATTTAAATCACAAGCAGTTTTATCCATTTGAAGCGTCATTAATTCAGAACTATTATCAAGTTTAGTACGAGCTAAATCAGCTTTAATCTTTTGTTCTTTCATTTTATGACTACCACTCCACCATTGCGAAATAGGAATTTGAACACCAGCCCAAATCATACCACGCATCATGTCGTTGTCTTCCATAAAATCGAGATACATACCTGTAGCTCCAACAGCAATAGAAGGAAGATTTTCGCCACGAACCATTTTATAACGTAATTCTTCAGCTTGAACAGATTTACTAAGCATTTGATATTCGTATCTATTGTTTAAAGCATCTTTATTATCAACAATAATTTCAGAAGGAGAAACAACATTTATTTCACTATCAGCAATATCAAACGAGTCAGAATAAGCAACACCAATATGTTGAGCAAGCGACATTAAAAGCAAATCAATTCCGTTTTCAAGTTGAAGTTTTTTTGATTTGATTTTACTCTTTTCAAGTTTCACTTTCAACAAATTTGATTTATCCAAAACATGAGCATCGAAAGCATTTTGAGCATCTTTTTCAAGATTATCAAGATATTGACAATAATTATCAATAGTATTTCTTTTCTCTTTAAGAGCAAGAATTTGCCAATAAAGTTGTTCTGTTTTAGCAAGAGTTTGTTCTGTAGCCAAATTAAGTTTCATATCAGCAACATCTTCACCAACTTTAGCTAATTTGTTACCATATCTAACACGTCCGCCAAGATAAATAGGTTCAATAGCCGAAACCTCAGCAATATTAAAATGATCAACTAATCCAATATGAGTGTCAATACCGCCAAGTAATTGAGCAAGCGCAGGCATTGCTTGTGCCAACCCCATACCAACTTCTGGTGGAATTTCAACATCGTATTCAATCATATTATCATTGAATTTAGAAACAAAAGCACCTGCACTAATTTGAGGGAAATAATTAGTAAAAGCACTTTGTTTAACACGCTTTGCAGCGTCACGTTCTTGACGTGCAGACTCTAAATCATTATTGTTTGCTATGGCAATATTTTTACAAGAGTCTAATGTCATCACCTGTCCAAATGAAGATGATGATATTGCTAATAAAATTGCAGATATTATTATTTTTGATTTCATAACTTTATCAAATTAAATAATTAAGGAATTAAGGAAATCAAGTTAATTGAATTTCCTTAATTCTTTTATTCCTTTATTATTAATCATCTTCATCACTAACAATAGGGTGTTCGTCAACAAATTTTTCTCGTGATGCAGATTTCCAATATAAAACAGGTAAAACAAATAAAGTTAACACCATTCCAAAGAATAACCCAAAACTCAAAACAGTTCCAACAGGCGCCCACAACAATGATTTACTAATAATCATAGGAACCACGCCCATTGAAGCAGCCATAGAAGTTAAGAATATAGGACGCATTCTTCGTTTTCCTGCAGCTTCGGCAGCTTCACGATAAGTGTAACCTTCTTTTGTAACAAGGTGCATTCCATAATCTACCAATATAATACCATTACGAACGGTAATACCCATTAATGCTATTATTGCCATAAAAGAAGTGAAACCAAAAGGATAACCCAACAACCAAAGACCTAACATAGAACCAAATAATGTTAACAACATGGTTGACATTATTAATAAAGCACGACGTAAGGTTTTAAATTCAAACAATAAAATAAAGAAGATTACAATAATAGTAACAGCCATAGCATAAAACATTGGAATATAGTTAGGCATTGTAACTTCATCTTCACCACCATATTCAATTGTTACCCCTTTAGGTAATTGCACCTTAGCAATTTCTGGTTTAAGTTCGTGTAAAACTTTATTGTATGTATTTCCACGAATAACATCAGTTTGAACAGTAAAAGTTCTAACCCCATTTCTACGAACAATCATACCTTCTTCCCACGAAGGAACAAGCTGACCAATAGAACGTAAAGGCATATTTTGCATAGTTAACAAAGAAGGAACTTGAAGATTTTCTAAATCATTAACATCGTTTTTAAGGTTTTCTTCTTTAGATAAAACAACGTCAATAGGATAATCACCTTCCCAAATAGTAGCAATTTTTAAACCACCAAGACCTGTCATCATAGCACCAGAAATCAACGCTTCTGTATATCCAAGTTTGTTAGTTTTGTTTTTGTCTAGATTTAAAGTGATATAAGGACGTGGTTCTTGCCAATCATAACGAGTATAAGTAGTATGAACATTAGCACGAACAATTGAGTCGATAATAGCACCAGTCGCTTTTAAATCATTGATATTATTACCACAAACACGAACTTCAATAGGCGCAGGAAACGACTCCATAGCAATTTGTTTCCAACGTACAGTAGCCTCAGGAAATGCGTATCTATATTTTTGTGAATATTCATCAAGTATTTCAAGAGTAGCTTCATTACTTGTTGTATTTACAAGTAATTGAGCATAGTTTTTAGATGGCAAATGTGGCGCATACAAATCATGAAAACGTGGAGAACTTGAACCTATAAAACTTGCAATATTAGTTACACGTTTATCATTTTTTAGTAAATTGTAAACACTATCAGCAACTTGTTCTGTTTTTTGGAGCGAAGTTCCAGCTGGCAAATATATTTCAACAGCCATTTGTTTTCGGTCCATTGTAGGGAACATACATTGATCAAGGCTCAAAAAGATAATACCTGCCACAACAATAGAACCAACTCCAAATAATAATGTAATCTTTGGAAATTTAAATGCAAATTCAAGAGCTTTATCATAATATGTTTGAACAAAATCAAGCATTGATTTTTTCTTAGGTTCATTATTTTCCCCTTCTTCTTTTTTATGTAATCCTTTTTTGATAAATAAATAACACATTGAAGGAACCATAAAAAAAGCCATTATCAACGAAATAACAAGGGCAATTGCCACAGTTGTTGGGAAAACACCAATAAAGTCACCTGCCATACCTGTCAAGAACAACATCATTGGTAAAAATGCAAAGATAATAGCGAGAGTAGCTGTTATAATAGGAATAATTAATTCCGTAGTAGATTTCCATGCTGCTTTCCAAGGGTCTGCACCATGATCAAGATATTCAACATGATTGTCAATTACCACAATTGCATTATCTACAACCATACCCAAAACAACAATTAATCCAGCCAACGAAACTGTATTTAATGGAATATGAACCATTAACATTATACCCATCGTAATCAAAATTGTGATAGGAATAGTTACTGCTGCAACAGAAGCAACACGCAATGGTAATAAAATCATTGTAACCAAAATAACAGCAATAACAGCAATCAAAAATTCTTTTAAGAAATTTGAAATAGCATCACGAACAACAGATGGTTGGTCTGAAATAATATTGATATTAACACCATCAGGTATATTTTCACAAAATTCGTTAATAACCTTAGTAACTTCGCGACCATATTGGTCAATATTGTTGCCTGGTTGCATTTCAAGACTCAATATCAAAGCATTATCACCATTGTTTAAAACAAAACTTGTAGGGTCTGGATATTTACGTTCGATACGAGCAACATCTTTTAGTCTAATGATATTTCCATTAGGATCTGAATAAACAACTTGTTCTGCAAGATCATTTTCTGTCAAAAATTTGGTTGGTAAATGAACTGGTAAAACCATTTCTCCATTATCAAGCGAACCTGCATATGTTAAAGCATCTTGTAATTTAAATGAAGTAAGAATACTATTTAAATTAATATGATATTGATTAATCTTTTCTTGATTAAAATAAACATAAATTTGTTCTTTTTGTTCACCGCTACGTTTTATACGAGAAACAGACTCAACCTTACGAAGTTCAGCTTCGAGGTCTTTACAAATATTTTCTAGAGTTCTATAACTTTCGGTAGGCGAAGAAATAGCAATCAAAAATGCAGAAGTATTTCCAAAATCGTTTGTGCCAACTAAAGCTAAAACATTAGTAGGTAATTCTTGAGTTTTTAGTTCTTCTAACCCATGACGAAGTTTACTCCAAAAAGCATCAGCATCGTCAACATCATCACTAAGTTCTACAAACATTACCATTTGTCCATCAGTAGATTGCGAATAAGTTTTAGCTTTATTCACTTCTTGATAACCAAAAATATAATTTTCTACCTTTGTAGCAAGTTGTTCTTCAACTTCTTGAGCAGTTGCACCTGGCATAACCCCCACAATAACACCTTGACGAATAGTAAAATCAGGGAATTCATTTCTTGGCATATTGAGCAATCCAAAAACACCTATACACACCATCAAAATAATAAAACATTTGATAATGTGATGGTATTTCATACCCAACTCAATTAAATTTACTCGTTGTTTCATCTTTATAAAAATTTAAGAAATCACAAGTTTTCACTAAAATTCAACATTATTAGTTTGAGCTGTCATTTTATGATGACCTGCTTTTACAAGTATTTCACCTTGAATTAAACCTTCTGTAACAACAACATTATTACCTTCAAAACGTCCTGTTTGAATATATCTCTTATTTGCAGTTTTATTTGTTGGATCTACAACATAAACATAAGAATTGTTATTACTATCTTTCTTAATAATTTGAGATGGTATTGACACAAAACTTTCGATATTATCATTTTTAATATTTACATCGCAAACCATTCCTGGTTTAATTTCTGAGTCACGATTAGCAATCTTAATCTTTATTTCGTATGTTTTTGAAATTGGATCAGCAGCTACACCTACAATTTCAATTTTTCCTTGTATATTTTTATTATCAAGAGCTGCAATGTTAATATCGGCTTGAGTTCCTTTTTTAAGTTTACTAATTTCATTTTCAGAAACAGAAATTTTTACATAAAGTTCTCGAATATCAACAATTTGAGCCACAGTAACACCAGGAATAGCAGTCATTCCTATTTCCATATTTTTTTGAGAAATAAAACCATCAGTAGGACATGTTAAAACACAATTTTTAAGTTGTTTAGCTGCAATTTGTTCTGTTGATTTAGCTTGTTCTAATTTAGCTTTAACCTCTTCCCATTTTATTTCTGCAAGACTACCTTTTTCATAAACTGATTTTAAACGTTCATAGGCATCTTCTGCTTGTTTTTTTGTTGCCAAAGCTGCTTGATAAGCACTATTTGCAGTGGTTTTATCAAGTTCAGCTATAACTTGACCTTTATGAACAGAACTTCCTTCTTCAATATTTATTTTAGATATATTACCTGCACTTTCAAAACTTAATGGAGTACTTTTTAAAGCTTCAATTTGACCGCTATAATTAAAAGTAGATCCATTGGTTGATGTTTTAACAATCATTGTATCTACCTTAAAAGCATCAGATTGAGATTTTGTTAAATCTGATTTTTGATTGTGACAACCCATCAATAATATTGAAGTTGTGATAGTTAAGATTATTTTATTTTGTTTCATTGTAATGTATTTTTTTGTTATTATTTAAATATTTGAGGAATCATAATTTTCATCATACTTAAAGTTTTTTCTTTGCTTATATTAGAATTTGTTCGCAACATATTAGCAATAATTCCGAAAAAAGCAGAGATTATCATTTCTGCAAACAAAGAAATATCTTTTCTACATACATTAGTATATTCTCCTAAATCAAATCCTTCTGTTAATAATTGAGTTAAATATTCAGTTTCGTAATCAATAATATGTTTTACCTCTGCATCACCAACAGCTTTATCTCTGATTTCATTAGCAACCAATCTATAAATATTTATTTTTGAAAACAAAGCATTTAACAACTCTTGCAAATAAGTTAACACCTTTTCTTTTGTTGTATCTTGTTTTTCAACAACTTTTATTACTTTTAATCTTACAGCAACCAATTCACTTGAAATTACAGCATTAAATACTGACTCTTTACTATCAAAATAATGATACAAAGTACTTTTTGATTTTCCACACGAATTGGCAATATCTTCCATTGAAGCTTTTTTAAAGCCATATTGCTGAAATAGCACTTGCGCTTTTCCAACTATTATTTCTCTACGTATGTCTATTTTTTTCATGTTTTTCGTTTTAAATATGTTTGCAAATATACGAACAAATCGACCGAATTGGTATTTTGTTCGTGTAAAGAAATTTTAAAATTTGTATTTAAATCTACGAAACCAAATTGTTTTATTACATATTTTTTATCTTTTTTAGTATAACTCATTATTATAAATTACGTTGGAAAATTAATTAGCTTTTTTTTATTTCGCAATCGATATTTTAATTGAGAATATTTATATATTTGTATTTAAAATTAAACCTTTTAATTATGCAAAATTATTTAGTAAGAGTTAAGGCTAATCCTAATTTTATTGAACCCAAATGGTATAACGGCGAAATGCCAATTCAAAAATTGATAAATTTAATACCCAATATTAAAGAATCAATAACTACATATTGTACATTCGCATCATTTATAATTGAATCTGAAAATATACATAGTATAAAATCAAAAATTTTTGAAATTTGGAATCAAATTTATCCTAATAAAGAAGATATAATTAGTGTTATTGCTGTTCAATACAACAATTCTGATTTATCGTATACTATGAAATGTATATATAGTTATTATTATGGATGGCAAACTTATCAAGAATTATGTACCGAAATTTGTTCTATTGTTCCTTTTATAAAATATAGAAAAGCAGAAAAAAAATTTTTGAATTTTAACTATTTAGTTTCTATCGACAACGGATATGGCTTTAGTCAAATGGTTTCTTCTTTTGGTGATTTATTAACTAAACTAAATGTTTTTGAAGGTAAATCTTCTAATATTTATGAATATAAAATTGGTGCAGAATCAAAAGATGGAAATACTTCGATTGATGATTTTATTGATGCTATTTTTGACGAAGAAAAATACTATTCTGTTATTGGTGTTGACGTCAGTTACTTTTTAAGCAAAGATAACTACGAAGCTTTAAGAAATTTTCTTAATAGATTATATAAACAAAATTCTAAATTAGTATTTATGTTTCGCATACCATTTTTAGAGAAAAAAGCTCTTGATGATATTCGAAATATTATTACTGATATTATTAACATAAAAGACATTATTATTCCGCCAATACATAATTTAGAATTATACGAATATTTGTTTTATGAAATCACATCATTTGGATATTCTATCGACAACACTATGATGGAACTTTTCTACAAAAAATTAGCACAAGAAAAACGTGATGGAAGATTTTATGGTTTTAAAACTGTGGAAAAAATTGTTGACGAAATTATTTGGCGAAATTCTAACAATTTAGCTTCTCTAGCTGAATTTAATCAAGATACTAACGATAATATTATCAGACCTGAAGAAATATCTGGTTTTATTAAAGATAACAACAGCAATGATTTAACTGGTTTTCAAGAACTTGAACAATTAATTGGCATGGAAAACATTATGATACGTGTTAAAGAAATTGTTTCTCAAGTAAAAGTTGCAATTAAAGATAAATCAGTTGACCGTCCTAGTATACACATGCGTTTTTTAGGAGCTCCAGGAACTGGAAAAACAACTGTTGCTCGTATATTAGGTAAAATTTTTAAAGAAGAAGGTATTTTACGAAAAGGTGCTTTAATTGAATGTACTGGACGTGGACTTTGCGGTCAATTTGTTGGACAAACGGCTCCTAGAACTTCTGCTTTTTGTAGAGATGCTTACGGATCTGTTTTATTTATCGACGAAGCATACGCTCTTTACGATAAAAATCACGAATCTAACGATTATGGCAAAGAAGCAATTACTACTCTTGTTACTGAAATGGAAAATCATCGTGATGATTTTGTTGTTATCATGGCTGGATATACCGACGAAATGGAAAATATGATGGCTGGTAATATTGGCTTAAGAAGTAGAATGCCTTTTTCTATTGAATTTAAAAATTATACTAAAGAGCAATTATTTAATATTTTTATGGATTTAGTGAAACGTCACTTTAAATTTGCTGACAATTTAGAAAATGTGGCTAAAGAATATTTTATGAATATGAGTGACGAATATATTAATTCTAAAGAATTTGCAAACGCTCGTTTTGTTAGAAATCTTTACGAACGTGTGTGGTCTAAATCTGCTCTTCGAAACACTTTTGAAGGTATTTCTGAAATTGTTATTTCTGCTGAAGATTTTAATTCGGCTACTGCTGAAAAAGAATTTGTTCAAAAATCAAAAACTTCTAAGAAAATGGGATTTTTTGAATAATTGTTATTTTAATTATACCTCTTTGACTTTAATAATATTTATTAAGTCTTTGAGGTATATAAATATATTATTTTGTGATAATAATTCAGTCTTTAAACTTAAACCATAAAAATACAAAAACAACGGTTACACTCGCTATTGGATATTCAATAACTGTTTTTATCAATAATTCTATAATATATAATATTAAATCAAAAATACCATTTATATCTCCTGAATGATTAAAAAAAGAACCACTACCACTATGTCCACCACCACTAAAATGTCCTCCGCCTCTAAAACCATGACCTCCGCCAGGTCGTGCTATAGACAATATAGGAAAAAACATAAATATTAATGTAATTATTACAAATAATATTTTATTTAATAATTTAGATTTCATTGAGTTATAACTTTAATTAGTTATTCAATAATTTTATAAAAATCGATTTCAAAATTGTTATTTCCATTTTTTTTAGGAATAATGCAATAAGTTAAACTTTGATTATACTCTTTTTTTTGGTATAAATCTCGTATATCGATTTTTGTTCTGTCTAATATTTTGAGTTTATTGTTTTGTACATTATATGCATATTCAAAGTTTGGATATGTAAGTTGATTATTGTTATAAATCTCAAATCCTAATATTACCCAATTTACAAATTGTTGATAATGACCGTTAAATATACATTGAGCAACAGTATTTGTTGTGTCGTTGTTGTATTTAACATTTTTATAATTAATTTCATATTTTATTTTAAGTTGTTTTTGATTTAAATAATATTGATAAATGTAATCATCGTTTTTAATAGAATAATAAATTTTATTGCTGAAGGTATTAAAAAAACAGGTTGTAGGTTGTTGTTTTTTATTTTGTAAGAATTTATTTTTTCTATAACCATTATAATATTTACTTAAAAGAAAAATATTATCTTTTTCAATACCGCAGAATTCATATTTATCAAGAGGATTATCGTTATTTTCTTCAAACTTTATTGGTTCTTAGCTTTTGATAACTTCATTTTCTTTCCAATATTCATTGCTTTTAAATACTTCGTTTAAGTCTAATACTTCATAATCTGAATTATGTGGATTTTTTTAAAAGAAAGAGTACATGTTCCACAACTTGTGAAGAGAAATATTATTGAAATTGATAAAATTAGTAAACTTTTTTCTTTTATATTATTATTTTAATATTTTCAATTGTATTTTATTTAAAGAAATGAAATAATTATTAAATTATAATCT
>JAKSUC010000094.1 GCA_024413595.1 Bacteroidales bacterium | reverse complement strand
TTTCAAAATCCTTTTTGTTGACTTTGAAATTGGCAGTATCTTCAATTCCTAATGTGTTGTTGAGGAAGGCAATATAGCCATCCGAACCACCACATCTAAATTGAGAAACCAATCTAAATGGTTTATGAACAACCGCATTTGCTTTCTTACCATATTCGATAATGGTGCCTTCAGTATAACAGTCGTTAACTGTGATTCTTTGATCGTCATCTACAAAGAAGATGGAAACTTTTGATGCATAAATAGCATCTTCGAGCATGTCTTTTCCATAATACATATAAGGCGACTTTTGCATTCTGTGTGCTTCATCAAAAATGCCAACATCCAAACTATTCTTTGGAGCATTTGCAAGGAAATATGGAGAACAAATTGCTTTAGCAAGGTTAACTTCTTTTTTAGCATTTCCTCTAGCAAGAAGTTTTGAATAACACTTACGTGGTGCCATGTTTTTTGTGATGTAAGAAGCATTAACACGCAACTTAGAAATACATTCAGCCAAAACATTTATAGCAAGAACTGATTTTCCTGTTCCTGGGCCACCACTAATAATGACGACATGTTTCTTGTCATCTTCTAAGCCTGCTTTGACAGCATTCATAATCTTGTCATATGCAACAGCTTGTTCATCAATCATCTTGAATTCTTCATTGCCACAAAGCATTGAATCGATAGCATCTTGTAAAGATTTTTGAGGCTTAATCTTGCCTTCGTTAATTGCATACAATGCTTCGTTTGTATCAGATTTAAGTTTGATATATTGCTTAATGAAATTTCTTAATTTTAATGCATCATGACTTAAAAATACTGGAGCTTCTTCAACCCAATCGCTATAAAGTTCATCTTCAATAACACCACGATAATGTTCACCTAAATTGTGCAAATATGCACAAGGAATTAGGTTTTCTGAATGAATTTTTACATCATCGCAGTAATTTGAGATCAAGACTTTGTATGTGTAAGCTTGATAAGATGGGTGAGCTACAGGTTCATTTGTTGAAAGATCAGACATAATTGAATGTAATGATGCATCATCAACTTTAGAAACTTTGCCCCATTGTTTTAATTCAACAATAACAATCGTATCTTCTTTATGTTCATTCTTGCCGAGAATCATAAAGTCAACACGCTTTGATGTTTGAGGAATGTTGTATTCGACTGCAACGTATGTTTCACCTGGGATATCTGGAGTATCTAAAACATCCTTCATAAAACGAAGGGAATTATACCAAGATCTAATTTCATTAGGGGTTCCACCTTGCAATCCGTTTTCTCTTAGCTTTGCTAAAAGCTTATCAACAACCATGTTGTTAATTACATCATCTTTAAATTGTGAAAGGGTGTCATTATAAATAATCATGCTTAAAGTGTACATCCTTTAAAAAGAAAAGTCATTGAGTTATTCTCAAATGACTTATATATTCACCATAGAACCTAGTCTTCGTATGGTTCGTTTTTTATAATTCGTACAATTGATCAATTTGATTTTGAACAATAGATGAAATATTTTTTCCTAAATTGTTCAATATTAGTTGATTAAGTAACGAATAATCAATACTTTCATTATTGTTTTTGTTAAATAAACAGAAACAATAATTAGCTAAAACCTCTGCTTCAATTGCGACAATGTTAGTGTCATAAATGTCTCTTCTCACCCCGGATGAAAATCTAGGTGATACAACAATGCAATACTTGGAACCTGTCAGTTCTAAGTGATGCGTTAACCTCGAAGAATTAAGTGCGCTTGTAGAGGAAGATGACATCTTTGCATCAATGTTAATTTTGTAAAAAGAATCATCTTCATCTCGCATACAGCAAAGAACATCAGTATTCCCTGAGCCACTAATTATCTCAACATTTTCAGACTGATCAAACAATTCAAACAAATCTCTAAGAGCAGATTCAAATGACCTACCATCACGGGTACCATATCTAGATTCTCTTAACATATTGTTAATTATTGTATTAACATGTTGATCATACTCAAAATATTCATCTAATAAAGCAAGATAGTTCAACGGTCTATTATTATACAATTCATTAATGAAATCTTCGTTTGATCTCATTTCGGGATCAGAAGGCATTAAGACATGTGCAAACGGAGAATAAACATTTATTAGATCAATAACATCATCATAGAGATCATCCGCAATTTTAATATATCCAGATATCTTCGCTCCCGACTTATAGGCATCAGTTCTTTTTGTTCCGCAATTACCGTGATTAAATCTGAACAAATTGCCATCATTATGTGAACTATCACCAAAAATTTCTAGAACACCAAGTTGTTGAAAAATTCTTAAAAAATAATAATTGCACTCATGAAAAACATTACTAAATACATCATCGAAATTTTCAACAGATTTAAATAAAACAGATTTCTGATAGAAAGACAAAGACCTATATTCAATGATGCTACTAATTAATTCTTCATAAATGGACTCATTAACTTTTTCCATAAATGGCAAGAAATAGCAAAATTCATCAATATAAAGTTTTTTATTAATCCTTTCATCGGTAAGAAGCTTAAGTATTAATCTTCCAACATAGATTTGAAAGCAACTATCTGTATCACTAAAAGGGTGTGGGAATTGAATTGAAAACAAATTAATTAGACTCATTTTAGAAACATTTTTTGGGGAGTTATCTTTGAAAATTGATTTAGTCATCGGGCTTTGATAGAACGTTGATTTCTTAGATTGAGGGTAACTATAACCAAACATATAAAATTTCATTTCAGAACGCCTTACACCAAAAGTATTCGATGCTCCAGTTGTACTTCTACCTCTATAAACGCCTCTTTCTTTCAATTCTTTTAACATCAATTGAGGATTGGCATAATCACCATAATTTTTTGCGGCATCCAAAAATTCAAACATTTGGTTTGCACTAGAAATATTTTTCTGGAAAATCCATTTGTGTTCTTTTGTCCTAAGCAAATTAATCATGGTTTATACCCTCCAAAATTGATTTCGAAAACATTGGCGGTATGGCTTCGCCAATAACTTGTCTAATAAAATTATCAGATGCCCAATCTGGTAAATCCCAGTCAGGAGTAATTGATGAAACTATGAAAAGCTCTCTTAATGTTAAAACTCTTGGATCCGAATATGTGCCATCAGTCAGCTTTTTACCTGGATGGCAATTGTTGTGTCCACCAAGATTGCCACTGTTCATAGCTCTAGCTGGAGAAGGTTCATCCCATTTCATTCTTGTGTATGTGTTATGAAAACCTTTTATTGGTTGTCCGTTTTCTTTCTTCGGAAAATAAATCTTATTTTTTAATGCAGATTTTCCCTCAGGAGTATGCCTCATTGCAAGGATTTCGCGTTCATTATGTTTTTTTGCAAAATGCCATTTAATTCCACTATCTTCACCAGGATTCAAAGAAGGTAAATCACCAATGCATTCTCTTAGAGTTATCTCCTTTTTTGCTTGTGGTTTGTTCCAAACCAAACCTTTTTTCCATATTCTAATAAAACCTCTTGGTCTACTTTGAGGGACACCATAATCTTTTGCGTTTAAAACAAAACTATCAACATTATATTTTTCAGAATATTTAATTTTGCAAATATCAATAAGTTTTTCAAGTTTTCCATAAAATGGAAAATATAATTGCAAAAACTTAGGAACATTTTCAATAAAAATATAATCAAAATCATTATCATCAATAATATCAAGCACGTAAAAAATTAAATAATTTCTTTTGTCAGTAGAATACTCTTTCTTTCCTAATGAGCTCATTCCTTGACATGGAGGAGTTGCGATTAAAAATTTACAATTACTGGATTTAATATTTGTGTTTACAGTATCAAAAATTTCTTCGTTGGTGATATCGCCACAAATTGCTTTACAGTCTGGATACAAAAAATTGTGCAAATCGCATCTTTTTTGTAACAATTCACTAGAAACTTTTATGTCAATGCCAATATTTTTGAAATACATTTCAGCAATACCTGCACTGGAAAATAAAGATGCGCCATTAATTCTTTTCATACGATGCTCCCTTAACAATTTTTGCTACCAATAAAGGAGGTATACCTTCGCCAACAATATATCTGATTTGCGATTCAGAAACACCGGGTGCTAAATCCAAATCAGGATCTATTGAAGACAATATAAAAATTTCACGTAGAGTCAAAACTCTAGCATCAGAATATGTTCCATCTTTTAATTTCCTGCCTGGGTGCACATTGCTTTGTGAAGAAATGCAGTCATTTCTCATTGTAATTGTTGGGGCAGGTTGATCCCATTCTATACGTTTAAAAGTGGCGGAAAATCCTTTTACTCTTTTTCCATTCTTATCTTTAGGATAATATACTTTATTTTCAAATGCAGAATGACCTGTTGGTGTGTGTTTCATACAAAGTATGTGCTCTTTTGTGTGGTTTCTTGCATAATGATTTTTTATACCGCTATTTTCGCCTGCCTCAAGAGATGGCAAATCGCCAATAGCTTCTCTAACAGTAATTTTGTTTTCTTTATTTGGTTTTTTCCAGTAAAGACCCTTTTTCCACATACGTACAATTCCTCTTTTTCTTGTTTGAGGAACTCCGTAATCGTCGGAGAAAAATACATCGTACTCAATATTGTAGTGTTTACCAAATTTAATCTTTAAAATTTCTAATAATGAAACATCATCTTTTCCCTCAAATGAATATAGCATATCGTAAAAACGAGTTACATTTTCCAACATAACAAAAGATGGCATAATTTTTTCAATAATTTCAACAGCATCAAAAACCAAATAATTTCTAAAATCATTTTTCATTGATTCTAAATCTTTATTTTTGCCAATAAGAGAAGCCCCCTGGCAAGGAGGAGTTGCAATAATAAAATCTACTCCTGCTGTTTTTGCCTTATTAACAAGAGTCTTTTTGATTTCTTGTTTTGTAATGTCCCCACAAACAACATCGGTATTGGGATTATAGAACGAATAAAATTTACATCTTTGAGGGAGCAATTCGTTAGCAATAACAATTTCAATATTAGTAGTTTTCAACTGCATCTCACCAATGCCGCCACCACTAAACAATGACATTCCTTTAATCTTCATAAAAACCTCCGACGTATGGGGTACGTCGAAGATATTTTACTTTTAAAAATTTACTTTGTAAAGTTAAAATCTAATATTTAATTTGAGAAATAATAAATTTCGAAAAATCAAGTTTTGAACGAGTGTCAATAAATGTTTTGCTATCAATGCCAAGATCAATTCTTCTTCTCAAATCTTTTCTTGTTACAAGACTCCCAGAAACTTTTGGATAAGTTGCACTATACGTTTTCGCAGGAACAAAGAAAATAGTTAAAATGTGGTTGTTAAAATCATTTAAAATAAGATTCCAATCTTCTTCAAGACAATCAATGGTTGGATTTAGCCAAAACATTGGTTTATTGTCTTGAATCTTGGCATATGAAATATTTTTTGTTAAAGCAATATTTTTTCCTTTTAAAAATTCAATAACTTCTTTTTTTGCTCTTGTTTCGATAAATTCTTTGGTATGAACTGGAACAGAATTAATAATTGACTTTGGGGTTCCTTTTTTAAAAACATTAACCCCAATTAGTTCAAGAATAAATAAGGCTTCATCTAAGTATTGATCTAAAAGAATTTTTGTAAATTTATCAAGATTGTTTTTGTTGCCATCAGTTTTATTTTCGCAATCTAGTGTTCCACAAGACCTTGCTTTGGCAATCAATTCTGATTCTAGATACGTGATATAAGACTGATTTAATTCATCGTTTTTTGATGTAAGCAAGATAACCTTTTCCCACCAATCTTTGCCAATCTTATGCTGTTCAATTCTTTTTTTGAGATCAGTTGATTGACCAACATAAACTTTGTCAGAAGAAATTAACAAGTAAACGCCATATTTATCGCAAGAATCATCGTTTAATAAAATATCAATTGAATCTTTTGGGCAAGAATATAAGATTCCGCCAAGGTCCCATCCATCAGATTCACTTACAAAAAGAAGCCCATCTAGAGAACCATTATGTAAATATAATTCAATTTTCTTTGCTTTAGCACCCATAACAAAACCTCAACTAAAGCTTATCACTTAATTGATGTTTTGAATAGATCCTATTGCATATTCATTTTAATAAATTTGCCACTTATTGCATCGTAAACAATTAATTTTTTTATGTGCAAATCGCTTCTTTTTGTCGAAAGATAATAGTATGACAAAATTTGTTTTATATATTTCTCATTTATGTAACCAGTACACTTAATGTCAATAATTGTATCAGCATTTATGTAATCGGCTAAAGCGCTAATGTGATTCACTGATAAGTTCGGATCGTAATTTTTTCCATCAATATTCATCTCAGCATTAACAAAATTAGCAACTTTATTACCCAAAACTTCTACTGCTTGAATAAATTTTTGAGAATTTTTCCTAATTAAAAAATCAATCGATATACTTGGTATCAATTTATTCATATAAGTACCATATATTTTTGTCATTTCTTCTCTATAGCAATAATATGCAGCACGTATATAAATAATGTTTTTTGGCATTTTATTTCTAGAAAAATAATCAACATCGCTTTTTGCCATATCAATATATTTTTGAAATGGTTTTTCGCCAAAAACAAGGATTTTAGAAAAATATTCAACACAATATCCTATGCAGGAATTTAAACGCCTATCAAATTCATAATCATTTTTTACGCTAAAATATATATCTTTATTTTCATCAAGAATCTTTCTAAATTTCGTTTCGATAAACAAGTTAAATTTACAGTATTTTGTTATTTTTGAAGTAACCGCCGAATCTTCAAAATAACCGCCGTTCGTATACTTGAATATGTCGGGACCAATAGTGGCTATTTCTTTATCATTAACAATCTTTTTGTATGGCACATATATTTTTGATTGATCATTTTTATATAAAAGAATTCTATGTTCAAATTTTAGATTCTTATATGAGTTGTCGTATGTACTAAATCTATAAACATTTATTTGATCAAAATTAGATGTCAATACAGATAATTTAGAATTGTTCTTGTACCAAGCAACCTCTTCATCAGTTAAATGTAAATCAAAAATTTGATTCAATTCATCCAATGAAACCACTTTATTGTTATAAGCTAAAAAATCATCAAGTTTTTTAATTTTTAAATATTTTATTAGTAAATTCCAAACGGTCGATGGGTATCTGCAAAAACTCTTTTTTGTTCGCAGCTTCATTTTTAAAGATAATAATGTTTTAACATTATTTAGCTCAAAATAAGATGGGTCATAAAATTTATCAAATTTAAAATTGCTACCTGTTTTTTCAATTAATTTTAATTTCCATAAAAAAGTGTTGACTATAACCTCACCACGAACACTGTAGTATTCTATTTTATCAATATATTTATAAAATCTTTCATAAATTTGACATTTTTCCCAAAGGTAAAGTCTACTTGTATCTATTAAAGGAAAAGACTCATCCTCAATTTGTTCGCGCTCAAAAATTTCAGCGATTGTTTTATTAAAATATACTTTTCTAATGTTATAGTTGCTAAAACTTAAATCTAAGATGCTGTGATTAATGCTTGTTTCAACTGTTTTGTAAAAATCAGAATTATTAACAATATTAAAACCTGTTTCCGGATCAATTGAAATATGGAAAGTTCCTGTTTTATTTTCTAATTCCACAATATATAATCCGTTTTTTAATTGCCCATTAATAACCTCAATGTCTATATCGGTCTTTAGCGATTGAACAGAGATTCTGTCACACAATGTCATTAATAATTCACCATTACTATTTTGTTTTACTTCTGCTTCTGGAACATTGTAAAAAACGTATGATAATCTAGTTTTTTCAAGTAATACTGTGTTTTTGCAATCTAAAATATCAATATCGTTTCTCCAAAAAAGTGCGTTTCTTCGAGATCTACCAATCACTTGTATTGTTGTTGCTTCATTTCCTGGTTTATTATCAATATAAATTACATGGCATCTTCTAAGATCTATTCCTTCAGTAATTTTAAATTTATTTATAATAACGTCGTACTCGTTATTATCTGAACAAAGTTTAGACATATCAAAATCTTCATCAGTAATATTGATACATCTCAACCCTTTTTGTTTGCATAACGCAATAACATAATTTGTTATTTTGCTATCAAGAATTCTAAATAAAGCACAAGGATTATAATTTTTAACATCTTTATGGTCTCTTTTTACCTCAAGCAACTTTGAAATTGCATCTTCAGGGCTTCCACTTTGTTGAACAACGGTTCTCAACATCATTGTATGAGTAAAATTACACTGAATACCAGAATCCTCTTTGTTAGTTGCTGAAAAATTTACTATAAATGATGATAAATCTCGAAATATTTCTTGCCATCTATTAGTTGCAATGTGCCCCTCATCTCTTATCCATATGATTTTCTTGTTTTTGGGAATTAAATTTAAATAATCAAGTGCCTGCATTTTTGTTGTTTTTGTAAACTCATTTAATCCGAAGACCAAAAAATTTTTGTTTGGGCAAAGTTCTTTTAGCTTTTCTTCAATTTGGTATCTTAATTGTCCGCGTGAAAGAGATGTGATGATAAAAAAATAAGACTCTAATTTATTTATGAGTTTTGCCATCATAACTGTTTTTCCCGTACCAGTAGGTGATGAAAAATTAATCTCTTTTAATTCGCTGTATTTAAATTCGGCTCCTTCAACATAAGAAATTAATTTGTCGACATAAAAATCTTGAGTAATATTGATTTCTTTTAATGCCTCATTTTTATTCATATGAATCTACCCCTATCTGTTCATTTATTAGAACATTAAGTTTAGTTAAGGTTTCTCCAATAGAAGAATAAGTTTCACCTATTTTATCAAGTATTTTTCTATAAACAAAATTATGCTTATATAATAAACCGACAACAACACCCATATCTATTTTGCCTAATGAATAACAGTTCAAATAAAAGTCAAATACATAACTTTTTTTATTATTTATATTTTCTAAATCAACATATTGGTTACAAAATTCATTTATCAACTCATCCCTAAAAACGTACATATTTTGATCTGAAATGTGGTGTTTTTTACAATATTTTTTAAAATATATATCTTCAGGATCAATTGGCAAATTAATCAAAAAACTAGCAATATTTTCACCAAAGGTGGTTTTCAACGATGCTTCTAAGCTTTTATCTAATTTTTCGAATGTGTATTTCCATTTTGGTTTAAATTTAAATGCAATATTCTGTGATAAATAGTCATAAGAATCAGATAAAATTTCTGAAAATTTATTCAAAGGATTAATTTCTGCAAAATTGTTATTACCTAACATATTGTTTTCCTTTAAAAATCTATAATCTGATATGACTATTGTTACTAGCTTTTTATATGTATCACCGCCAACTCCAGGAATGTTTGGCAAAAAACTACTCTTTGTAAAATTCTTTAAATCCATGTAGGTTTTAATGCCAACTCGTTCTAGCGAAATCATTAAACGATTACAAGGATATAAATCAAAATTAATCTTTCTAGACAAAAAGTCATTTTCGTTACCATCGATAATTTCTTTAAACTTTCCTGGTGCTAAAACAACATGATTTTCAGCAATACTATAAAGTTGCTTTTGATTTAATGTTGCTAAAAATTCAATGACTGAAGAACATAATTTTTTATCATTTGATATTATGGCTACTGTTTGATCATTAATTTCTATTAAATCTTTATTCGTGAAAATACCATATAAAATTAATTTGTGTATTTGATTATCGTTAAAAAAATTACAATAATCTGTTAGGTTTTTTAATGGCAATCTATCAAGGTTACTTTTTAACAAATAACATAATTCAATGATAATATCATTCATAAAAATTATTATAATGTGTTATATATAAAAAGAAAACAGGCAAGCATCAGCTTACCTGCTTTCCCAAGGAGAATAATAGTATGAAACAACAACATTAAAAGGTTATTGTATATG
>JAKSUC010000093.1 GCA_024413595.1 Bacteroidales bacterium | reverse complement strand
AAGAAAAGAAAAAATTAGCTGAACAACAATCTTCCCAAAAATCAGAAGAAGTTCAGACAGATTTTTCTCAATCTTCTGGTCCGGAAAAATCAATAAACGTCAAAGCTTGGTTTAAATAACTAATACAAAAGCCCTCTTTTACCTCACACTGTAGAAAGATAACGTCTTTCGCTGATGAATCTTTCAAACTTACGTTTCATTATGACACTTTTTGTCCTAATGGTATGCTATTAATAGTCCTATAAGAATTAAATTTTGAAAAGGACTAATACGATGATGGATCAATACGAATTATATAAACTCGCTCAATACACACTTACTTCTATTGAAAAAAACGCAATTAGAAGTTGTCAAAAAACAGATTTTTTATCTTTTTTTGAACGAGAAGGTGCTCGTATTTTAAACGTTGACTATGATAGTCTTGGCTTTACCTCTCTTCGAAAACTATCCAGAAAAGATGATTTTGACGAAGATGAAATTTTTGAACAACGTTCCAAAATAATCATAAAAGAACTGAAAAAAAAGTATAGCAAGGAACCCAAACAAATTTCTGATATTCAACGAACACTTAATTTTATTCAGGAAGCCCTTGATTTATCCGAAATGGAAACTGAAATTTTAGGACTTTACGTTCGTGGAAACGTTTTTGATGCCGTTGATGATTTTTTTCGTCATTATGATGACTTTTCCCATTTTCGTTTACTTGCAGAAAACTTTTTAAGAGTTTCAAGTGATGATGTTCGTATAGCCAAAAAAAAGTTTGGAAACTATTGTCTGATTGATGATAGCTTTAGCAGACGAGATTTCGAATTAACGGATTTTATAAAAAATATATTTGAACAACATCCTCAAAATAAAGAAGAATTTGAAAGATATTTTTTAGGCACTCCTCTCAAAGGAACGTTAAAATGGTCTGATTTTAGCCACATTCCTTGTATTGACAGTATTGCAAAAATTATATCGAACGCCATTAAAACAAAACAAAAAGGAATAAACATTTTGTTATACGGATATCCGGGAACGGGAAAAACCGAATTTGTAAAAACCTTAGCATCAAAAATTAAAACAAATATGTATGCTATTGGTGAAGATTTGGAAGAAAGAGATCATCGATACAGAGGTTCATCTCTTCGCTATGGCAAAATTTTATTCAGTCAACAAATTATGCGTAATTCAACGAATACTTGTTTTTTGTTTGACGAAGCAGAAGATTTGTTTTACCTCGAAAATTTATCAAAAATACAGACGAATCGTTTATTGGAAAACAACCAAATTCCAATAATTTGGACAACAAACAAAATTATGGCTGACAGTGCTTTTGCTCGTCGATTCACCTATTCATATCAATTTGAAGAACCTGATGAGGAAATTCGCACAAAAATGTGGCAAAAAGCTCTCAAAGAAAATGGATTAACTGCAACGAAAAAAACTGCAGAAAAATATTCCAAACGCTTTGTAGTTCCCCCTGCTTTTATTGCGAATGCTGCCAAAACGGCAAAATTAGCCGAAGGTGGACTCGAAATGGTCGAAGAAACACTTGAATCCATGCAAAAATTATGTGGTATCAAAGATAAAAAGGAAGAAACAAAACCTGCTGCTGTTGCTCCTTTCAGAACCGATTTATTAAACACCTCTATTGACCTAAAACAATTGGCAAATCGTATCAAAGATTTGAATTTGAAACGCTTTTCACTTTGTTTATACGGGGCACCTGGCACAGGTAAATCGGCTTATGGGATTTGGTTGGCAGAACAATTAAAAATGCCCGTTCTTCAAAAAAAATGTTCTGATTTAAAGGACAAATTCGTCGGAGAAACTGAAAAAAATATTGCCAAAGCTTTTGCCGAAGCAAAAAAGAAAGGAGCCATCCTGATTTTTGATGAAGCAGACAGTTTTTTACACAATCGTGAAAATTCTCAAAGAAGTTGGGAATCAAGTGAAGTTAATGAAATGTTGACACAAATGGAAAATGCAACGCATCCTTTCATTTGCACGACGAATTTGATGAATACGCTTGATAAAGCTGCCTTACGCCGTTTTACGTTCAAAGTAAGTTATAAATTTATGACTAACGAACAAAAAACGTTGGCTTTTGAACACTTTTTCAAAATGAAAAACGTTGATTTATCCGATTTACAGGACTTGTCCCCTGCCGATTTTGAATTAACGTATCGCAAGGCAGAAATTCTTGGAGTTTTGGACAACAAAAACGAGCTAATCGAATTATTGCGTGCCGAACAAAAAGAAAATCCTGAATATAAATTCAAAATGGGTTTTCATAATTAAAATTATAATATGACCGTTATTGTCGTGTAAGTATAGTATGTATATAAGTATAGTCCAACAAAGATAAGGAGAAATGCCGACCAAATATAAAAAAAACGTAATCTAGTTAAATACACAGAGAAAAAGAAGGAGATTATCTGCCTCCTCCTTTTTCGCAAAGAGCTTAATACAGAATTTTCGAATAATAAACGGGGTAATACGATGAATATACAAATTTTACGTGGTTCAAAACAAATTGGTGGGTCTTGCGTCGAACTGACTGCAAATAATGGGCAAAAAATTTTAATAGATATTGGAATTCCATTGGACGTTGAAAAACCAACGGCTGAATGTTTACCAAACGTTGATACAAATAATTTAATGGGGATTTTAATTTCACATTCTCATGCAGACCATTACGGTTTAGGGGAATTTTTGGACGATACAGTTCCATATTATTTGGGAAAAGCAACTGCAGATTTAATGAAGTCAACGAAATCCCATCCTTTTTCACCTAAAAATATTGGGGGATTTTTGGTACACCAACAATCTTTCAATATCGGACCTTTTAAAATCACACCTTATTTAGTGGATCATTCCTCTTATGATGCCTATGCGTTCGTTATTGAATGTGATGGAAAAACTATCATTTATAGCGGTGATTTTCGCTTCCATGGCAGAAAAGGAAGTTTATTTACCCAAAACTTAAAAAATCTGCCTCAAAATGCAGATATTATGCTGATGGAAGGTTCTTGTTTAGGACGAGATACGCAAAAAAAATGCGAAAAAGAAATCGCATTGGAACCTAAATTTGTGAACACCTTCCAAAATACAAAGGGAGCAGTCTTGATTTCCACGTCGTCTCAAAATATCGACCGCATTGTAACCATCTACAAGGCCTGTAAAAAAACAGGCAGACAATTGGTTATTTCTGGTTATTGTGGCCATATTTTACAAGTTTTAGGTAATCAAAACGTACCAAACTTTCATAATTTTCATGATTTAAAAAAATTCAAAAAAAATGCGGTAAAATCCTACGAAATTAACGAAAATGAGATTGCAACTTCACCTGAAAAATACGTAGTTATTTTGGATAAAAGAATTTTTGACGCGTTGAAAAAGGTTTCTTTATTAAATGAAAACACAACTCATATTTATTCTATGTGGGAAGGATATAAGGAAACAACGGGAACAGCAAAAAGATTGTCTGAACTTACTCAAAACGGCGTATTTATGTCTCCGGACATTCACACCTCTGGACATGCAGATATTCCAACTTTACAAAAGTTTGTCAAATCATTACAGCCAAAAATTTTAATTCCCATTCATACTTTTTATCCTGAACAATTTATGGAATTGTTTGGACAACATGCGCACGTAAATCTTTTAGATGACGGCGTTTATTTTGACGTTAATGACGCAGAATAAAGGGGGAAAACAACCATGATAAATATGAGATTAGAAAAATCAAAACAGCTGATTCAATTAATAGATATGATGAAAACAAGTTCAAACGGTGTTTCTTTAGAAGACGTTACCAACGAATTTCATATTTCTTACAGAACAGCTCAAAGATTAATTGCCGTCGTAACAAACCCTGATTTAGCATTAGGGGTTGATGAAATTCGAGATTTTGATAACAAAAAAAGATGGAAAATTCCATACTCTCGTCATCAAAAAGACAAATATCAACTGACCACTGATGACTTTGCTGTTTTGTATCAAATTTCAAATATGATGAAAACGAAAAATGCGTCTGGTCTGAATAAAAGATTGACTGAAATTTTATGTAAATTAAAAGCCAATACGGAAGAACAAAAATTATCCGTCATTGAAAACAGTTTGCCTGATTATATGGAAATCGAACAAGAATTATTTTTTCCATATTGCAAAGACGTTGAAGAACAAAAATTAAATTTATTACGACAGGCATGTCTTTCTTTTCATAAAATAAAATTTGAATATCAAGAAAAAACCTATGTCGTAGAACCGTATGGTTTGAATACAAGTCCGACACAAATTATTTTGATTTCCAAATTTAATGCTGTTTTTACCGAATTTAACGTTCGTGAAATGCAAGATATTCAAATGTTGCCTGATATTTTTGAAAAAGAGATTTCTTTTTCCTTAAAGACCTACACAAGTCAAACGATTGGAATATTTCATACGAATAAAATCTATTCCATTGAACTTCGTTTTGCAAAAGAAGTCGTCAGCAGTGTCAAAAACTATATTTTTGCCCCTGAACAAAAAATGCAGTCAAATCCTGACGGCTCTATTTCTGTTTTTTTCAAAACAACAGGATTAAAAGGTCTTTGTCATTACTTGATAAAATGGGAAGACAACGTTCAAATTATATCCCCTGTCGAATTGAAACAAGAAATGTTCAACTTGCTACAAAAAGGATATTTTCAACTGGGATAACCTCTCCGATTTTTTTTATTTTGAATAGGATGTGAGACATAATCCCCTACTTAATTATTGTTAAAAATCGCAAAATATGATATGTGAATATACTCTTCACAATGTGCAATCTTAGATTAACAATTAGGATTATTAAAATGGAAGAAAAATCTGAAATATATGATTTAAAAAATAAAAAAAAATTAGATTTAGTTTCAATCAAAGAATTACTTGGAAATAAATTTTACATACCAGATTATCAACGTGGATATCGTTGGACTAAAAAAGAAGTTACAAAACTTTTAAAAGATTTAATATTTTTTTTTGAAAAAAGTAAACAGCCAGAAGAATTATATTGTCTTCAACCATTAGTTGTCTTTTACAATGAGAAAGAAAAAGCTTGGGAAGTTATTGATGGTCAACAACGCCTAACAACCATACTATTGTTCTTGATGTGTAAATGTACCTATTGGGAAGGAGGAAGTAACATATCAATTATTAAATATATAAATAAAAACTGGGAGCCTTATACAATAGAATACCAAACAAAAAGTAAAGGTAAAAACCTTAATGATTATATTACAAATCCAGTGAAAAATAAATCTTTAGATAATATAGATTATTATCATATTTTTAATGCAAGTAATGTGATGCCAAACCCAAACAAAATTAATCAAGATGAGGCTGGGAATTTTGTTAAGAATTTGATTGAGGCTGGGAATTTTGTTAAGAATTTGATTGATCCTGAGAATTGTGGTTCTGTAAAATTTATATGGTACAATGTAACTGATGAAATACAAAAGAACCAAATATCTTCTGAGCAAAAATTTTCAAATTTAAATATTGGAAAAATTAGTCTAACTAATTCTGAGTTAATTAAATCTCTTTTTTTAAGCAAGATAAAGGAAGAAAAGGAATCTATTCGTATTGCAACGCAGTGGGATGAGATTGAACATCAACTTCAAGATGATAATTTTTGGGCATTTATATATGGTCAGGATAATAAAAAATATTCAACAAGAATTGATTTCCTAATAGATATCATAAATGATGATGTAGAACAAAACTCAGATTATTCAACATTTGATAAATATTTTGGTAAGTTAAATCCTAACGTAAATGAAGATTCTGAACAACAGGTTGTTGATTTATGGGAAGATATTGAAAATCTATTTAGTTTATTTAATGGATGGTATGAAAATAGAAAATTGTATCATATTATTGGATTTTTGAGATTTTTAAAAGTAAGCATAAAGGATATAAAAGGTATATTTGAAAAAGCATCGGATTTAGATTGTTTTTTTAAAGAATTGGTGAGCAATGCAGAAAATAAACTACCTAAAAATATTGAAGAACTAACTTACGATAAAAATCATGGAGACATATACAAGACTCTTCTATACTTTAATATAAAGTCAATTTTAAAAAATGAAAAAGATAATGTGCGTTTTTCCTTTTCTGATTTTTATCAAAATAAATGGGATATAGAACATATCAATTGTCAAACTCCAAAAGAAAAAGAGGGAAAGGATAGAGAAGAATGGATTAAATGTTTAATTACATATTTTTCGGGGATAAGTGATTTTAAACAAGATGATGTAAAAAAAAGAATAGGAGATTCTTTTAGTGTTGAAGAAGATAAAATAAAAAAGATTTGTTCAGATTTATTTGATTTAATTAATGAACCAAAAGATATAACACAAGAAGCAGATTTGATGAATAGTATAAAAGAAGAGTTAAAACAAAATAATGAAGATTTTACATATACAGATTCTATTGGAAATCTTGTTCTTTTGGATGCAGGAACAAATAGGGGATATAAAAATGCTTTTTTCCCAGTAAAAAGAGCATATATAAATAAACGAGAAACAGATGAGGGGGTATATATTTTACCATCTACAAAAAAAGTTTTTTCAAAAGGATTTACAGAAAAAACATATGATTTAATGAATTGGAATAATGAAGATGCTAAAAAATATTTAGAAGCAATTAAAAAAATCATTGAAGAGGAATTGGACTAATGAATGAAATAATAAGTAGAGAAGAAAATAAAACAACAGATATAGAGCCAGTTAATTTTTTCAAATTAATAGATGAGTATAAAATAGTTATACCAAGACTTCAACGTGATTATGCTCTTGGAAGAGAAAATGAAGAAGAAAAAAGACAAAATTTTTTAAATTCACTAAAATCATATTTAGACAATAATGGTGAAAATGTAACATTAGATTTTACCTATGGTTCAAAGGATGAAGACACAGGAATTCTAACTTTGTTAGATGGCCAACAAAGATTAACTACTTTATTTCTTCTTCATTGGTATCTTTCATTGTTAGATGGTAAATTCGATGAATTTAGAGATAAATTATATAAAAATGGTAAATATTATTTTACTTATGATACTCGTTATTCATCTACCAATTTTTGTAAAGTAATTTCCACATTAATACCTCCTGATGGTAATGATATTAGTGAGAAATATAAGAAATTTGTAAGTGAAAAAAGAACAGTTCAAAATAATAAAAATGGAAAATTAGAAACAATAAAACTCTCCGAATATATAAAAAAAGAAAAGTGGTTTTTATACAATTGGAATTACGATTCAACTATAAAAAGTATGCTAAATGTACTAGACAGTATTGATGAAAAATTTCAGGGAGAAAACGGTGGTTTTGAAAAATTAAAAAATGGAAAAATATCGTTTCATTTTTTAGAATTAAAAAATTTTGGTTTGTCTAATGAATTGTATGTTAAAATGAATTCTAGAGGGAAACAATTAACAAAATTTGAAAATCTAAAAGCAAAAATTCTTCCATTGTTCGATGAAGCTCAAGAAAAATCAAGTGAGAAATATACTGAAAAATTAAATGAAGTTAAAGAAATTAATCCTGGAGTATCGAGTTTAAGAACATACTTTTCAGAAATGATTGACAATAAATGGTTTAATGTCTTTTGGAATGAATGGAACGATTATGAAAAAGACAAAAATGAAGAAACTATATATGTTGACAATATGTTGATGAGTTTTATTTTTAATTTTTGTATTTATTCGTTTGTTTTAAATCATTATGAAAATGGGAAAATATCAAAAGAATGCTTATCAAAAATAGATGATTTTTTTAATAAAATTGATAAGAAAAAAAAAGAGTATACTTTAACATATTCAGAGTATGAGGAAATATTAAAAGAGAATAATTACAATGCATTGTTTGCGCTAATAGATGCATTCAATGCAATATGTGATGATGGTAATGATGGTAAGTTAAGAAAATATTTTTCAGACGATTTTATTTATTTTAATGAAAAGAAGGCATTTGAAATAATTACTAATTCTTATAGCGATATTACATATGAACAAAGAGTCGAATATTTTGCGTATTTAAAATATTTAATTGAAAATAAAAATAATCAAATTGATAAAAATTTAGAAAAATGGATGAGATTTATTACAAATATTTGTGTTAATTCTTATCAAATAAATCAAAATTCTTACTGCTTTAGTACTTCTATATTCCAAATTGATAAGATATTGTATCGTCAAGATATAGAACATATCACAGAAGATGATTGTAAGGATATTAGTGTTTTTGATAAACCACAAATACATGAAGAATTTCTAAAAATAAATTTATCAAAAAATGATTGTTGGAAAGAAGCGTTGCTCAACGCTGAAAAAGAATTGCCGTATTTTAAAAGAAATCTTTATTATCCTCTCCATTTAACATTAGCTACTAATCCAACTGATTGGAACTCAACAGAAGAATTAGATGTTGATGGTATTAAATGTCAAAAATTTGAAGAATATATAGTAAAAATTAAAGGAATTTTTGCTGATAAAGAAGGATGCCCCTTTGAATCATCACTAATTCGAGCTATATTATCAAAAGGCGATTATTTAACAAAAATTTATCAAAGAAGTTATTCATTGCTTAAAAATAAAGATCGTGATTTAGGATGGACTGAATTTTTTAGGAAAAAAGATGATAAAACAAATAACTTTAAAAATTGTTTTTATAAAGTAATAACAGATGACAATTTTGATAAAAATAAAGTTAAAGAATTATTAGATGATATTGCTGAAAAAAGAGATAATAGTCTTGAAAAATGGATGTTAGCAATAATTGATTGTCCTGAAATTTTAGGTAAAATTCTAACAAAAGAAACAAATAGATATTTACGATGGAATACTAACTCCAAAACGATTGATCGTTCTAAAGTAAGAGATAGTACAACAGATAAAAAGAGTATAAATTGCGAAATTGATATTTTGACAGGTGAAAGAATTACTAGTAAGCATTACGAATTATTTACTCTCCAAAAATTTTACGAATTAACGAACAATCTTGAGCTAAAAGATAAATTAGATTATAAATGGACAACAAATGAAGTAGAACAACCATATATTCTTTTTAATAAAAAAATTAAAATCTATTATGCGTATGATTTTAAATTTTTATTACGAGAAGATGCAAAACAAGATGAATTGGTTGATTTTGATGATTTGGGCAAAATCTTAGAATTAAAATTGAAAAAAGTGTAATATTAACATTAATAGAATTCGGAGATTAGATAGTTTGTAAAATTTCTTGACGACTGCATTTATCACAATCTTGTTCTATGATTAAAATACAGGAACAATTTTATGAAAGGTTTTTGTCATGAAAAAAAATTTAGATCAAGATGATTGTGATTACTTAAATCTTCTGTTTTGACTTCTTGATTTATCCAAACAAAAAAACTTGAATTGCTTCAACGTTTAATAAAAAAAAGGCAAGTTAAAAGAAGGTTATAAAATCGAATAATTAGATGAATTTTAAAAAATCTCGATGATTTTAATAAACGTTTGGGATATTATTTGCTTTAACAAAGGAATAATGATGAATGATTCATTTTTAACAGAAAAAGATCTCGCTATTTATTGGCTGATTGGGGACAATTTGTTGATTACAACTGCTCCACTAGCAAATTGCATTCATAATGATACTTTTTATGATCTTCCCCTTGATCATATCGGGGTTTGGGAATTTATTCGTAAAAAATACAAAAATTTGGATGCACAATATGAATATTATCCCAGAGGAAGAATGACCTTTAACGAAAAAACAAACGCCTTTATTTTGTTTGGTGATCAACAAATCATATCCAACAAACTAGCTTGTTCAGCCATTTGCAAAAAATGTCATTTAAAAAAACAAGATAACGTTATCATATCTGCTGATACGCATTATCAAAGTTCTTATCACCCAAAAACACCTTCTCAAAAAATCAAAATCATCAATTTTGTTTTCAAAAAATAATAGCCCCCTCAAGGCAAATAAAAGCAAAAAAATATTTTTTATTTACAAACTTTGTTTTGCATCATTTGTTGGAACAATTCTTTATC
>JAKSUC010000092.1 GCA_024413595.1 Bacteroidales bacterium | reverse complement strand
TTTATGTATTATTCACATGGTTAGGATTTTATACCCAAGTAGAAGTTAGTACAGCCATTGGACGTATGGATATGGTAATTTATACCAAAACAAACATCTATATTTTTGAATTTAAACTCGACAAATCAGCCGAAGAAGCCATGAAGCAAATTCACGAACGCAATTATGATGTTAAATTCAAAAACGATGGTCGTGAAATAATTAAATTTGGGATTAATATTTCTTCTGAAACTAGAACAATCGAAAAATGGGTGATGGAAAAGTAGAGATGTACACCGTTATTGTATAGACGTACAATCTCCATACGTCTCTACTTTAATTGCAAGAAATATTATTAGGCAGTCCACCCCCCAAAAAACATCACACATCAAACTTCACTAAACCGCAAAAGCCACCCAGATATTCGGTGGCATCAATACACTTTTGTTTTCTTTTTTAATCGCAAAGACGTTCGGTCTTGCTCTCTACAAAATATAATAAAACGTATCTCAAAAAAACACTATTTTTTTCGCTTATAAATGATTGATTTTTAAGCCCAACCAAAAAAAACTTTATTTTTTTAAAAAATTTGGTACTAATTCATGTTCATTGATGATGAAAGGCTGCAAAAAATTGGAATATATCAAGGTAGGATTTAGTTCTTGGCCAAATGTTGGTTTTAATAATTGGGTTTCAGGTGTTGAAACTAATGATGGGGTTTTTGAATGTCCTTCAGATTTAGAAAAAATTTATGGTAAAGATAATATCCCTTCTACCTGGGAGGCTTATTATATAAAATCTGTAAACGATACAAAGGTAACTTTAAAAAAATCTGATAATAAAATCATAACTATTGATAAAACAAAGATATTATATAACGAAGAAGTAAAAATAGAACCCAATACAGGTTATGAATTAACATCAGCAAAATATTTTACAGCATCAAATACAAATGGCGTATCAATAAATGATTGTACTTTTTTAATGCCCCAAGAAGATATAACCAAATTGGAAATAACTCTAGAAGCATCAAAATATACAATAAAATATTATACAGATAAAAATCAAAAAACAAAATTATCGTTAACCCCAGCCAACTATTATTATGGCAAAGGAGCAACATTATCAACCGAAATATCAGAGACAAAAGATGGTTATACTTTTAATGGTTGGAAAAATTCTAATGGAGACCAAGTAAGTGAAATATCAAAAGAAGATATTGGCGATTTAACATTCTCTGTTGTTTGGAAAGCTAATACATATTCTATAATATATAAAGATGGCGAAGAAGAATTGACAAATTTTATTTTGATATCTACAAAACATCATTAGAAATAACCCCAGAAATAGAAAAATCATTTAATTCAGTGGTTAAATATGCAAGAAAACACCCAGAACAAAAACTAATGATTTATGGACACACATGTGATATTGGAACATTAGAAGGTAATAAACTATCAGGAATAAAACGTGCCGAATTTGTAAAACACGAATTGTTTAAACGCGGAATACCATTTACTCAAATGGAAACCGACACCAAATGGTATACAGAACCATTAGTGTCAAATACAACAGAATTTAATCGTAAAATAAATCGTAGAGTAGAGTTTTGTTTCATTAAATAATTAGTTTTAAATTTTTAATAAGTATAAGCCTAAATGAGAAATCATTTAGGCTTTTTTTTTGATTAAAATATTTTCAAATCAGCCTCAATATCTTTATCTACTTAACAAACAGCAAATAAAGAAATACATTAATGTTAACCAAACATTAATTTTAATATTAATAAAAAACAATACACATAATAAGAAATATTTTAATAATTTTGGGGAATAATTTATTAAAGCTGTATGTTGAGATCAAAGTTACCAGAAACGAGTTTAAAGACTGCAATTGAGATAATAAACATAGCAGAACAAAATAAAGCTATAAATTTAGCCTGTTCTGTACCTGACTTTAATATGTCAACCACATTAATCAATTCAGTTGAAAAGCACATGCGTAATGGGAAAAACCAATACGCACCTATTGAAGGTATTATGCCATTACGCGAAGCAGTGGCACAACATTTTAATAATAAATTTGGAGTAGAATATAATCCAGAAACAGAAATAACAGTTACCGCAGGAGCTACCGAAGCAGTATGGGCAACAATATCTGCAATAGTTCACGAAGACGACGAAGTAATTGTTTTAGAACCTACCTACGAAAATTATGTTCCAGCAATAAGAATGAATGGTGGTATGCCAGTGTTTGTATCACTAAAACATCCTGACTATAAAATAGATTGGAACGAAGTAATAAGAAGTGTAAATCAAAGAACCCGAATGATTATAATAAGTAATCCACATAACCCAGCAGGTATGGTTCTAAATGATGAAGATTTACAACGCCTTCAAAAAATAGTGGCTGGCAACAAAATAATAGTGTTGAGCGACGAAACATACGCTTCATTGGTTTACGACACCCCAATGATAAGTGTGGCCAAATATCCAGTGCTAGCCAAACAAAGTGTAGTAATAAATTCGTTGGGCAAAACTTTTAATGCAACTGGTTGGAAAACTGGTATATGTTGCGCACCAGCAGAGTATACCTCAGAAATACGCAGAATGCACAATTATATTTGTAATGGTTCAAATGCCGCAATACAATATACATTTGCCGAACTATTATCAAATCCCAATTGCGATGAAGTAGAAAAAATTAAAGAAACTTATCGCCACAAACGAGATTTATTGACATCAATGTTGCAAGGTTCAAAATATAATTTTATACCATCACAAGGCACATGGTTTCAAACAGTGGATTGTAGTGCAATATCATCAGAAAATGATGTAGATTTTTCAATGCGTTTGGTAAAAAATTATGGTGTAGCCGTATTTCCAATGTCACTATATTATCACGACAAAAATAAAAACAATGTAATTCGTATTTGTTTTGCACGTGAAGACGATACACTAAAAAAAGGTATTGAACAATTGTTAAAGGTAGAATAATTCAAAAGAAATAAAATAAAATAAAAAACTATGGCACAAGACGACCAGCTTAAAAAGCTTATCTCTCATTGTAAAGAATACGGATTTATATTTCCGTCAAGTGATATATACGACGGATTAGCTGCCGTTTATGATTACGGACAAAACGGTGTTGAACTTAAAAACAATATAAAAGAGTATTGGTGGAAATTTATGACTCGCCTTCACGAAAATATTGTTGGTATCGACGCTGCTATTTTTATGCACCCAAAAACTTGGGAAGCATCAGGACACGTTGCCGCATTTAACGACCCACTAATCGACAATCGTGACTCTAAAAAACGTTATCGTGCTGACAATTTAATAGAAGAATATCGCGATAAATTATATGCAAAAATCGATAAAGAAGTAGAAAAAGCTGCTAAACGTTTTGGCGATAATTTCGATAAAGAACAATTTGTTTCAACTAATGAACGTGTATTAGAAACCCAAAAACAAATCAACGAACTTACAGAACGCTACGACAAGGCTTTAAATGAAAATAATCTTGAAGAACTTCGTCAAATTATAATTGATTGCGATATAGTATGTCCAATTTCAGGAACTAAAAACTGGACAGAGGTACGTCAATTTAATTTGATGTTCTCAACCAAAATGGGTAGCGTAAGTGATGAACAAAGTACAATATATTTACGTCCAGAAACAGCACAAGGTATATTTGTAAATTATCTAAATGTTCAAAAAACAGGACGTATGAAAATTCCATTTGGAATAGCTCAAATAGGAAAGGCTTTTAGAAACGAAATAGTTGCTCGTCAATTTATTTTCCGTATGAGAGAATTTGAACAAATGGAAATGCAATTCTTTATTCGTCCAGGTCAAGAAATGCGTTGGTTTAAATATTGGAAAACAATGCGTAGAAAATGGCACGAAAATCTAGGTTTCGGTGAAAATAATTATCGTTTCCATGATCACGAAAAACTTGCTCACTACGCAAATGCTGCTACTGATATTGAATATAATTTCCCAATGGGCTTTAAAGAGGTTGAGGGTATTCACTCACGTACAGATTTTGACCTAAGTCAACATCAAAAATATTCTGGTAAAAAAATTCAATATTTTGATCCTGAACTTAACGAAAGTTATACACCATACGTTATTGAAACTTCAATAGGTCTAGACCGTATGTTTTTGAGTATAATCTCAGGAGCTTATACAGAGGAAGATTTATCTACTGAAGATAAAAAGGATAGCCGTGTTGTGATGAAAATTCCACCAGCATTGGCTCCAGTAAAGGTTGCAGTTCTTCCATTGGTTAAGAAAGATGGTTTGCCAGAAATAGCAGAAAAATTAATGAAAGATCTTATGTATCGTTTTGATTGTCGTTATGAAGAAAAAGATACAATCGGAAAACGTTATCGTCGTCAAGATGCAATTGGAACGCCATTCTGCGTAACAGTAGATTATGATACATTAAAAGATAATACAGTAACAATTCGTTGGCGTGATACTATGAAACAAGAACGCGTTGCAATAGACAAAGTGGCAGAAATAGTTTCAGAAAATTGTGATATGAACAATCTATTGAAACGTTTAGCCGACGCCGATATCGAATTGCCAAAAGAATAAAAACCCTTATATATCATATACAAATTAAACGCTCTTAACTTCGGTTAAGGGCGTTTTTTTATGTTAAAAATGTTTGGTGTGTATTAACTATATTCATAATTGTTAATCTTTAATTGTTTTTTTATCTTTGTAAAAACTTTTTATCATGACACTCTCAGTAAATGAAATTGCAAAAGCTGTGTCTGCCTTAAAGGTGACAGGTAACAGCAATCTATTTGCAGAACAAATGATTTTAAAGGCAGCAACTTCTGCTGTGTTGCCTAATTCTATTTATTTTGATCTTAAAAGATTTAAAGACCCAGAAAATGCTATTTCAAGAATGTATAATCTTGGTGTTAGAATATTTGTAGTAACAAAATCTTTTAATGATTTTAATAATCTTGATAATGCTACATTTATTTTTGTGGACAATATAAATAAAGCCATTAATCAATATATCAATTATGTAGTAAATAATTTTAAGGGAACAATAATATCTACTCCTAATCGAAATGGTAAATGCTGTGTTAAAGATTGGATGACAAAATTATTGTCTATAAATAATAAGGTGTTTGCAACTACTAAATATATCAATGAACTTGATTTTCTTGAAAATGTTAGTAATATAAACAATTCGTATGATTATGCAATTTGTGAAATTCCTGATAATTATAATTTTACTTCAATTGCAACAATAGAACAATTAGATCATGTAGATTATAATGAAGAGGAGTTTTCGTTAGATTTTAGATTTAACGAAAATAATGGAATTATAAATTTGACACAAGCAAACGTAAAAAATAAATATTCAATTCAAATTCCATTTTGTGATACAATACATGCCGAAGATGCAGCTAGATGTTTATGTTATTTAGTTAAACAAAATATTTATAATAAAGAAATTCATAATTCAATATTTGAAAAACTAGAAATACCAGATCCATTAATCAAAATGCGTCAAGCAGATTTTAATATAGGAATAGTATCATGTTTTTCAACAAAAAATAATATCTATTCAATATGTAAGTGTTTTGATTTTATGGCTCGTCAACATCAGTTTAATTCATTAACAGCTGTAATAACAAAACCAGATTTTGAAACACTTAGTGAAGATGAATTCTTTAATAAATTGTTTTTCTGTGCAAATGGTTGTGGAATTTCAAAAATAGTTTTTATAGGATATTATAAACAAATACCACATAACGATAATATTAAAATAACAAAATATGATACAATTCAAGATTATATAGATAATTTTGATGAAAAAAATAATATAAATGGCGGTATACTATTAAAAGGTGTAGAATATTCAGATTTTGCCGATGCGTTTGATTTTTTCCATACAGGCAATCATGATACAGTGCTTGAAGTAAATTTAAATGCATTGAAACACAATTTAAATTATTATCGAGCATTATTAAAACCCGAAACCAAAATGATTGCTATGGTCAAAGCCAATTGTTATGGAAGTGGTAATTTTCAAATAGCAAATATGCTTGAAAATAATAGTGTTGATTATTTATGTGTAGCCTTTGCCGAAGAGGGAATAACATTGCGACGAGCAAATATTAAAATGCCAATAATGGTAATGAATTATGATGGTCGTAATTATAAACAACTAATAAACTATTATCTAGAACCAGTATTATTTTCATGTTCACGAACATTAAAATTAATAGAAATACTTAAAGAACGCCATATTAAAAATTATCCTGTTCATATAAAATTAGATACAGGAATGCACCGTTCGGGTTTTATGACTCACGAATTAGAAGAATTTTGTAACATCGTAAATCAAAACAAAGACACAATAAAAATAGTGTCAATGTTTACTCACTTTGTAGCAGCAGATGATAATCAAGAAGATGAATTTTCATTAACACAAGTAAATCGTTTTACAGAAATGGCAAATACAATATGCCAAAAAACAGGATTAAATCCAATGCGCCATATTTGCAATTCTGTAGGTATAGAACGTTTTACTGATTATCAATTTAATATGGTTCGTCTTGGAATAGGACTTTATGGAGTTGCCTATGAAGTTACAGATAAATTGATGGGTATATCAAAATGGAAAACCAATATAGTTCAAATCAAGAATATCCCTATGACCGAAACCGTAGGTTATAATCGTCGAGGAAAAATAACTCGTAATTCACGCATTGCATTAATACCAGTAGGTTATGCTGATGGACTAAATCGTAAATTTGGAAATCGAAATTTAGAAGTAGAAATCAATGGAAAACGTGCTCAAATTATAGGTAATATTTGTATGGATATGTGTATGGTAGATATTACTGATATAGAATGTAAAGCTGGCGATGAAGTTGTAATATTTGATACAAACAATAAATTAATAGAAATGGCAAATTCAATTTCAACCATTCCCTACGAAATATTAACAGGAATATCACCACGTGTAGCAAGAGTTTATGTTGAATAAAATTGATTATTAACTATAAAGAGCATTAATTGAAATAATTATTATATTTGCAAAACGATAAAGAATTATTTGATTATGAAAGTATTTAATACAACAGGAACGTGTTTTCCCGACGATCATTATATGGTAGATATTTCTAAACAAGTGAATTATGCAGAACAAATGGTTAGAAGTAATTATTATTTCTGTATAAATCAAGGTCGTCAATATGGGAAAACTACAACTCTTTATGCTCTAAAAAATCAATTAGATAGTAAAGGATTTTCTGTTTTTTCTTTGAGTTTTGAAGGTTTAGGAGATACTTGCTTTGAAACATTAGATAAATTATGTCAACGTTTTTCAGAATTAATGAATGAAACATTGATGTTTAATGAAACTAAAAATATTTCAGAAAATGAAAAAACAATAATTTCTGAAATGGCAAAAAATAAGAATTTATTATCTTCCGACTTTTCTATCTATATTTCAAAACTATGTGCTATCAATAAAAATATTATTATTATTATCGACGAAGTAGATCAAGCATCTAATTATGAAAGTTTTATTAAATTTCTTGGTTTATTAAGAGATAAATATCTGAATAGAAAAATACGTCCAACATTTCAATCAGTTATTCTAGCAGGCGTATATGATATAAAAAATCTAAAACTCAAAATACGTCCAGAGTCAGAACATCAATATAATTCACCATGGAATATTGCAAAACCATATTCCACTCAAATGGGATTACCTGAAGATGGAATTGCAAAAATGTTGGCTGAATTTAAAGCTGACTATCAATTAGATTTTGACGAAAATAAAGTTGCGAAAGCTATTTATGATTGGACAAATGGTTATCCATTTTTAGTATCAAGAATTTGTGAATTTATTCAACAAAACAATTTTGAATGGAACGAAGAAGGTGTAAGCGAAAGTGTAAAAGAAATAATTAACGAACCAAACAATACATTATTAGATGATTTAACAAAAAAACTTGATGATTTTCCTCAATTAAAAGATATTTTTAAAGAAATATTATTTAATGGTTCTCGTATAGCTTTTAACATTAGAGAAAAATATATTCATCTTGCTTACATGTTTGGATTTGTAGAAAACAAAAATGGAGCAGTAAAAATAGCAAACCGAGTTTTTGAAAATACTATATACGATTTATTTATTTCAGAAGAGTCGAACAATAGAATTTTTACAAATGGCTCTACTGATAAAAAACAAATTACCAAAAATGATAATCTTGATTTAAAACTTATATTAGAGAGATTTGCATATCACTATAATAAGATTTTTAATAGTAATGATGAGCAATTTATAGAAACTCAAGCTAGAAAATTGTTTTTATTATATCTTCGACCAATAATTAATGGAACAGGATTTTATCATATCGAAGCCCAAACTCGCGACAATACACGAACCGACATTGTTATTGATTATAAACATCAACAATATGTTATAGAACTAAAAATATGGCATGGCGAAGAATATAATCGAAAAGGCGAAGTTCAATTATCAGAATATCTTGATTATTTTGATTTAAAAGAAGGTTATATGTTGAGTTTTTGTTTCAACAAATCTAAACAAGTGGGACTTCAAAAACAACAATTTGGCGAAAAAGTATTGTGGGAAGTGATAGTGTAAAAAAAATATAAGAGAAAATATTTTAATTGATGTTATTGACTATAAATTTAAAACAGAATTTATGAAAGTTTTCAATACAACAGGAACATGTTTTCCCGACGACCATTATATGGTAGATATTTCTAAACAAGTGAATTATGCAGAACAAATGGTTAGAAGTAATTATTATTTCTGTATAAATCAAGGTCGTCAATATGGAAAAACTACAACTCTTTATGCACTAAAAAATCAATTAGATAGTAAAGGTTTTACTGTTTTTTCTTTGAGTTTTGAACAATTAAACGAAAGTGATTTTTCTACAACAGATAAATTATATTTATCTTTTATAAATTTGATTAATAATACTATTAAATATCGACAAGTAAAAAATTGCGACGAAAAAATAAAAAGTATTACTTCAAAATATTCAGAATACCAAGAAATAAAATCAAAAGATTTTTCTGATTTTATTTTTGAATTGTGCAATTATAACAATAAGATTGTTATTATCATTGACGAAGTAGATCAAGCGTCAAACTACGAAAGTTTTATAAAGTTTTTGGGATTTTTGAGAGATTTATATTTAAATCGAAAAGTAAATCCAACATTTCAATCAGTTATTCTAGCAGGCGTATATGATATAAAAAATCTAAAACTCAAAATACGTCCAGAGTCAGAACATCAATATAATTCACCATGGAATATTGCAAAACCATATTCCACTCAAATGGGATTACCTGAAGATGGAATTGCAAAAATGTTGGCTGAATTTAAAGCTGACTATCAATTAGATTTTGACGAAAATAAAGTTGCGAAAGCTATTTATGATTGGACAAATGGTTATCCATTTTTAGTATCAAGAATTTGTGAATTTATTCAACAAAACAATTTTGAATGGAACGAAGAAGGTGTAAGCGAAAGTGTAAAAGAAATAATTAACGAACCAAACAATACATTATTAGATGATTTAACAAAAAAACTTGATGATTTTCCTCAATTAAAAGATATTTTTAAAGAAATATTATTTAATGGTTCTCGTATAGCTTTTAACATTAGAGAAAAATATATTCATCTTGCTTACATGTTTGGATTTGTAGAAAACAAAAATGGAGCAGTAAAAATAGCAAACCGAGTTTTTGAAAATACTATATACGATTTATTTATTTCAGAAGAGTCGAACAATAGAATTTTTACAAATGGCTCTACTGATAAAAAACAAATTACCAAAAATGATAATCTTGATTTAAAACTTATATTAGAGAGATTTGCATATCACTATAATAAGATTTTTAATAGTAATGATGAGCAATTTATAGAAACTCAAGCTAGAAAATTGTTTTTATTATATCTTCGACCAATAATTAATGGAACAGGATTTTATCATATCGAAGCCCAAACTCGCGACAATACACGAACCGACATTGTTATTGATTATAAACATCAACAATATGTTATAGAACTAAAAATATGGCATGGCGAAGAATATAATCGAAAAGGCGAAGTTCAATTATCAGAATATCTTGATTATTTTGATTTAAAAGAAGGTTATATGTTGAGTTTTTGTTTCAACAAATCTAAACAAGTGGGACTTCAAAAACAACAATTTGGCGAAAAAGTATTGTGGGAAGTGATAGTGTAAAAAA
>JAKSUC010000091.1 GCA_024413595.1 Bacteroidales bacterium | reverse complement strand
TGTAGAGCCTTCGTATTAAGTTTTTGGAATTTATCTCGGACAGTAATAATTTTTTTTACTTTTTATAATAATAAAATA
Source organism: Bacteroidales bacterium (assembly GCA_024413595.1). GTDB lineage: Bacteria > Bacteroidota > Bacteroidia > Bacteroidales > UBA3824 > UBA3824. The sequence goes on along the minus strand of JAKSUC010000091.1, from coordinate 10,487 downwards.
TATCCATGAAAAAAATCACATTATTCTTTTTATTTATAGTATATTCAACAATAATAATAGCTCAAGATTTTGACCAAACATATAGACGTGCAAAAGAATTGTATGACTCAGCCCAATGGCAAAGAGCAGAACCATATTTTTTGTTATGTAGAGAACTCGCAATAAAACAATATGGCGAAAATTCATTACAATATGCCGATATACTCAGTATAAATGCAGAATTATCTTTAAATCTTGATAAATATGATGATGCCTATTATTTAATAAATAAATCAATCACAATATTTAATCAAAATCTTAACAATGAATCTATCGTTGATTATTCAATAATTTTATTAAGAACAGCATATTTTACCCAAGAAGATGACATATTGTTTAAAAATACAGTAGAAGAATTCAAAAATATGTATGGCAAAAATTCTAATGAATATGCAAATTCTTTATTCTATTTAGCTAAATTTTATATCAATAAATTAGAAAATTATCAACACGAAGATTTATTTTTAGAAGCTTTAAAAATTAAATCAAATCTATATGGTAATAATAGTATTGAATGTGCGCGAATAATGCTTGAACTTTCATTTTTATATTATAATCATAAAAAATTTAACGAACTTCTAAATTATAGTTCAAAAGCATCAGAGATAATAAAAAATAGTATAGGTGAAAATAATCCAGAATATGCTTTTTCTTTAAATTGTATTGCATTAGCCTACGAATTAATTGATGATTATGAAAAGCAGATTGAACTTTTAGAAAAAGCTAAAACTATTTTTCAAGAAACTCTTGGAGAAAACCATTCTCGATATTTTTCTATATTAAATAATATTGCATATTATTACGCTCACATTGGTGAATATAATAAAGCTATTCAAATATTAAATGGAATTAAAATAAAATATCAAGAAAAATATGGTTTTTTAAGTTCTATTTATGCTGATTTTTTAATTAATCTTGGTTCTTATTATTCATACATTAATGAAAATAATAAAGCAATTGATAATCTTGTTCAAGCTATAAATATTTATAAAAAAATATATGGCGATAATTCTGATAAATATGCTTTATGTTTAAACAATTTAAGTGTGGTTTTAGCTCTTCAAGATAAAAATTTAGCAATTAAATATTTAAACGAAGCTAGCGAAATTTTTAAAAAAAATCATGGTATAGATAATGCTGATTATATAATGACTCTAAACAATTTAGCTTTATATTATGATGGAAACGAACAAATTGAAATTTTAAAAAATGTGGTTGCTTTATCTTCAAAAGTATTAAACAAATATAATTCTTTTTTTCAACTATATAATAATAATTTAGGATATGCTTATTTAAAAAATAAACAATTTGAAGAATCGGTTGATTATCTTGTAGCTGCATTAGAAATCAATATCAAAAGGTTGTCTGATAATTTTGCTTTTATGTCTTCTGAAATGAAAGAACATTATTGTGAAATTAATAAAGAAGAATATGATTTTATTAGAAAATTAATTTTTAAACTTCCTTATAATCAAAAAACATTATGCGCAGCTTATAATGGCGAATTAGTAAACAAAAGTGTTTTGTTGGCTTCTGAATTACAAATTGACAAAATGATAAAAAACAGTGGTGATACAATTTTAATGAACCAATATGAAGAGATAAATAATTTAAAACAATTATTAACTTATTTAATAGAAGATAAAACTAAGGATAATAGCTATAAATGTGACTCTATTCGCAACATATTAGATAAAATGGAACGAAATCTATCTAAAAAATGTCAAAAATATGGAGACATAACGCTTCCAATAAAAATTAGATGGAATGATGTTCAAGCATCTTTAAAAAATGATGAAGTTGCAATTGAATTTATTAAAGAAAATCTTGAAGACGAGGCTAATCCAAGCTATGGCGCATTGATTTTAAATAAAGATATGTCATATCCTGTTTTTGTGCATTTGTTTAACGAAAATGAGTTTTATAATAAATTTAATGATATTAATTATTTTATTAATCTTGAAGATACTATTTTATATAATATGATTTGGAAACCAATTGAAAAATATTTAAAACCTAATAATAAAATATATTTTGCTCCCATTGGTCTATTAACTCAAACACCTATAGAATTTGCCTATATTGATAATACAAATACAATTTCTGATAAATATAAAATTTATCGTGTGTCTTCTACAAGAAATATTGTAATGAATAAAAAAAATATTGATTTCTCTGACGCTATAATATATGGTGGTATAAATTACGACACTGATACATCAATAATGTTTTATAATAATAAAAAATATCAAGTTGACAAAAATCCAAAAACAAATAATTCAAGTTATTTAAACACTTTAAATTTACAAGTTGATTATTTACCAGGCACCGAAAAGGAAATGAATAACATCTATTCGTTATTAACTAAAGGTAATATTAATTGTATTAAATTATCATACGATGAGGCAACTGAAGAATCTTTTAAATATTTAAGTAGTAATAGTAAAAGTTTAATTCATATTGCAACACATGGTTTTTTTATTCAACCCGACGATGTTGTGCTATCAAATAATGATGCATTAAATTTTTCTGGATTATTATTTTCAGGTTGCAATACATCATGGAGTGGCGTAACTCTTCCTCTTGGTGTTGACGATGGCATTCTTACTTCAAAAGAAATAAGTCAACTTGATTTAAGTAACACTGATTTAGTTGTTTTATCTGCTTGTAAAACAGGAGTTGGACTTTCTGATTATGAAGGTGTTTTTGGTCTTCAACGTGGTTTTATTAAAGCAGGTGCTAAAACTTTAATTATGAGTCTTTGGAATGTTGACGATTTTGCTACTACTTTATTAATGACAGAGTTTTATAAACATCTTAGTGCTGGAAAATCTAAATACGAATCATTTAATAAAGCAGTGCGTTATCTTCGTAATTATCCAAACTCAAAACCTAAATATTGGGCTGCGTTTATAATGCTAAACTAATAATATAAACGCAGTAGAGTTATATTACTTGTTTTTTAAAATTTAAAAATACTAGCATTTTCGTTAAACGAAGATGCTTGTCCATTTAGTTCTTCTGCGTTAACTGCCAATTCTTCACTTGCCGAAGCATTACTTTGAATAGAATTATTAAGTTCAGAAATTGATTGTTCAATAGATGAAATTGTTTGTTTTTGATTGTCGGCTGTTTGTTCAACACGTTCAATTAATGAAGCGCATTCATCAACATCTGGTATAATTTTATTAATAAGTTCGTGTGATTTTACTGTAGCATTTACACTAGTATTAGCGCCCTCAACAATTTCATTTGCAGAAACTTTACATTTTTCTGCAAGTTTACGAATTTCGGAAGCCACCACAGCAAATCCTTTTCCATGTTCGCCTGCTCGTGCGGCTTCTACGGCAGCGTTTAATGCTAATATATTGGTTTGAAAAGCAATATCATTGATAATGTCGATTTTTTCTGAAATATTTTTTACAGAATGTAAACTATCATCTTGCGCAGATTTTATTTCAGAAATATCATTCATTATTTTTTGAGTAATAATACCTGCTTTGGTTGTTAATTCAGCATTATGATTAATTTCATCTTGAATATCGTTGATAGATTGAACAATATTATCGGCAGATGCTGCTTGTTCGTTTGCATTTTGTGATAATGTTTGTGTTGCTCTATTTATTTCGTAGCTTGATGATTGTAAATTTTTAGCACCAGTGGTAATATTAATTAAAATATTTTTTAAACTTTCTGCCAAAGAATATGCACTTTGCAAAATACCTTTTGTGTTTTGTGATGAAGAACTTGTACTTTTACGTAAGTCTCCATTTGCAATTTTTCCAACAAGACGCAAAACATCATCAGGTTCACCTCCAATTCGATTAAGAATTTTTGTATTTAATCTACTAATAACTATAATCATTATGGTTATTATTATGAAAATTGCTATGCCAAGTGGAATGGTTGTTTTATAAGCATCTTGATATTTAGCCGAAGAAGGATAAACAAATTGAATAAAAGCCTCTACATGACTATCAAAAATATAAGTCATATCGTATTCTTCTTTTTCATATTTAAAAGAAGTATGGTGAATTTCGCCATCTTTATTTTTTACCATTTCTTGATAAACATCATTAGGCATTGATTTCCATTTGCCGATATAACAAACGTTTACGTTTTCTAAAGTCCAAATATTAAAACCGTTTCCAATAATATCTTTAGAAGTAAAAGATTGATTGTCGGATTGTATTTTTGACTCTTCTTTTCCTGTAAAATATATACCTTTTAATTGATTATCTATATACAAAGGTTTGTATGTTGCAATATAATATGTACCTAAAATTTCAGTTCTTGAATAAAAAATCTCACCTTTTTCAATAGTTTCAATTACTTTTGGGTCTGCCAATTTTGTTCCAGTAGCAAAATTACCTTTTTCGTTTTTGATAGTGGTTGCAATACGAATATAATCATTACCAACTTTTTGAAAAATAGTAAAATGACTACCTTCTGATGATTCTGCAATTCTTTGACAAAATTTATTAGCGTTTTGAATTGTGTAATTATTAACATTCCAAATAGGAACTTCAAAGCTATTTACTTTAATTGTTTGTTTTTGTTCTGTAATATTTCCATTTAATTTAAAGAAAGTTTCTGCTGAATTTATAAGCAAAATATTGCATTTATTAAAACTAATATTATGCTCGTTTAAGGTATTGGTCAAACCTTTTAAATCTGAAGCAACATTAGCTTGAATATATTTACCTGTACTATTTTTAAATGCTGTATTTATAATAATACTAGAAACAATAATAGCAGTAATTCCAAAAATAACTAAAATAATAGTCATTTTTGCTTTAGTACCTAATTTATTAAACGAAAATGCCATAATTAAACGTGATTTTATAGTTGTTCAATAAGAATATAACTATTATTTAGAGTTGATTTCTAATTGTTCTAAATTATATAACTTAGACATGTCATATTCATGATTTTAAATTTTTCTAAAATTACGAAATATTTTAATACATGTCAATATATATATAAGAAAAATAAAAGAAAAAAAATTTGGAAGTTTCGATAAACTGCTCTACATTTGCAAGCCAAAAAATACGAAATATCTATAAGTAAAATGAAGACAGGAATACATCCAGAATCATATCGTTTAGTAGTATTCAAAGATATGAGCAATGATCACACTTTTATTACTAAAAGTTGTGCTAATACAAAGGATACCATTGAAATTGATGGTGAAACTTATCCTTTGATTAAGGTGGAAATCTCTAATTCATCTCACCCTTTCTTTACTGGTAAGATGAAACTTGTTGACAGTACCGGACGTGTTGACAAATTCAAAAAGAGATACGAAAAAACATACACTCAAAAAACAAACATGTAGTTTTTTCGTCAAAGAAAAAAAGAAGCTCCGGGACAGTTTTTTATCTTGGGGCTTTTTTTGTTTTATTTTAGATTTTTTAGACTTTTTCTTATTATATTGATATTATGAATATAATATTATCTGATAATATTTTAACTGAGGCTGATTTTTGGCCTTTAACTTTTACACGTCCTGTTGCAAATCTTCGAATTGGTATTTTAACTATCAACGAAAAATGGGCTAAATATTTCTATGGTGAACAAATTTCTATGTTGTCTACTGATTATTTACGTCAAAAATTTGTTCCTATTTTTACTGAAGATAATTTTGTAATCGACTCTTCTATTTTACCTGATACTGATTTTGCATCTGCTGTTAAATCTCTTAATAAAGGTGAAGGTATTGTTTTTAATGGTTTTTTAATTGCAGCTCGTGTTAATCATGAGGATGCTGTTAAATTTTATATTAATAGAGAATCTTTAATTCTTAATACTAAAGAATATAATTCATTAAGTAAAATTAATCACACATGGGATATTTTTACTCTTAATGAACAAGAAATCGAAAAAGATTTTAAATTGATTACTTCGGGGCGCAAAAGTTGTAAACTCAGTGATACAAACAGAATATTACACCCTGAAAGAATTTTTGTTGAAGAAGGGGTTAATGCTGAATTTGCTATTATCAACCCTGATAATGGATATGTTTATCTTGGTAAAGACAGTGAAATAATGGAAAATGCTGTTATTCATGGTTCTTTAGCTCTTTGTGAACATTCTGTTGTTAAAATTTCTGCAAAAATATATGGTGCTACCACAATGGGACCTCATACTAAATGTGGTGGTGAAGTAAACAATGCCGTTATTTGGGGATATTCTAACAAAGGTCATGATGGCTTTTTGGGTAATGCTGTTTTAGGTCAATGGTGTAATTTAGGGGCTGACACTAACAATTCTAACCTTAAAAACAATTACGCTGAGGTTAAAATTTGGAATTATGCTACACATCGTTTCACTAAAACTGGTTTACAATTTTGTGGTTTAATTATGGGTGACCATTCTAAAAGCAGTATTAATACTATGTTTAATACGGGAACTGTTGTTGGAGTTAGTGCCAATGTTTTTGGTGCGGGGTTTCCTAGAAACTTTGTTCCATCATTTGCATGGGGTGGTGCTGCTGGTTATGAAACTTATCCTTTTAAAAAAGCTATGGAAACGGCAGAACTAGTGATGAAACGTCGTCACATTGATTTATCTCAAGTGGATATTGATATTTTAAAAAACGTATTTGATAAAACTGAACAATTTAGAACTAATTTCTAATTTATGAAAGAAGATAAAAAGTCTGGTAGAATTGGTATTGTGATGAGCAGTAGTTTAGATAATATGTCTCATATGATACAAATTCCTGATGCTGATGAAAATACTAATATTGATTGGGCAGAAAAAATTGGTGATAAAATATACATATTACCTTTACGAAACAATACTATTTTCCCTCAAATTATATTGCCTGTTCAATCTAGTAGAAAAAAATCTGTTGAAATTTTAAAGAAAGCATATCACAGCGAAATGTTTTTGGCTGCTGTTGCTCAAAAATCTCCTGATATTGATAATCCTGGGTTTAATGATATTTCTCATTTAGGTACTATTGTTAAAGTTGCTAAAATTTTTGAATTGCCTGATGGGAGCATTTCTGCTCTTTTACATGGTCAAAACCGTGTAAAACTTATTAGTGATGCTTCTGATGATTTTAATTTGGCGGCTACTTTCAGTCCTTTAAACACTATTTTCCCTGATAAAAAAGACGAAGAATTCGAAGCTATTATTACTTCTATTCGTGATTTAGCTTCTGATTTTGTTCAGCAATGCAATGATTTAAACGACGAAATTGAATTTGCTATCAAAAATATTGAAAGCAAAGGTTTTTTAATCAATTTTGTGGCTTCTAACATTCCATTCCCTATTGATGACAAAATTAAACTTTTGGCTATTAACGATTTGAAAAAAAGAGGTATGGAATTGATTAGCCTTCTTTCTTTTGAATTACAAAAGTTTAAACTTAGAGACGATATTCAAGATAAGGTTAAACGCGAATTAGACAAACAACAACGCGATTATTTCCTTAATCAACAAATTAAAACTATTCAAAGCGAATTAGGCGAAAATCCTATCGACGAAGAACTTAAAGATATTGAAGAACGTGCCAAATCTAAACAATGGCCTCAACATGCAGCTGATGCCTTCAAAAAAGAATTTTCTCGTCTCAAAACTATTCCTACTCAATCGCCTGACTATTCTATTCAACTAAATTATCTACAAACTTTAGTTGATTTACCGTGGAATTATTGTTCTGACGATGATTTTGAAATCAAAGACGCTAAAAAAATTCTTGATGCCGACCATTATGGATTAGAAAAAGTTAAAGAAAGAATTGTTGAATATCTTGCTGTTTTAAAACTAAAAGGAAATTTAAAATCTCCTATATTATGTTTATTTGGCCCTCCTGGGGTTGGTAAAACTTCTTTAGGACGTAGCATTGCTAAGGCTTTAAATCGTAAATATGTTAGAGTATCTTTAGGTGGACTTCACGACGAGGCTGAAATTCGTGGACATCGTAAAACTTATATTGGTGCTATGCCTGGGCGTATACTTCAAAACATTAAAAAAGCTGGCACTTCTAATCCTGTTTTTGTTTTAGACGAAATTGATAAAGTTGCTTCTGACTTTAGAGGGGATCCTGCTTCTGCTTTATTAGAAGTGCTCGACCCTGAACAAAATTTTGAATTTCACGACAATTTCCTCGATTTAGATTATGATTTATCTAAAGTGATGTTTATTGCAACGGCAAATTCGCTTTCTTCTATCAGTCCTGCATTGCTCGACCGTATGGAAATTATTAATGTATCGGGCTATGTTACTGAAGAAAAGGTTGAAATTGCAAAAAAACATCTTATTCCTAAAATTTTAGATGATCATGGTGTTACTAAAGATAACTTTAAGATTTCTACTCCTGTTTTAACTGAATTGATCAATTCATATACTCGTGAATCTGGTGTTCGTGAACTCAGCAATGTTATTGCTTCTTTAGTTAGAAAAACTGCTGTTAAAATTGCATCGGGCGAAAATGTGCCTTCTTTAACAAAAAAAGAAGTTGAAAAACAACTTGGTTTACCTAAAAACATTCACGAAGAATATCATACTAACAATATTCCTGGTGTTGTTGTTGGATTAGCGTGGACTTCTGCTGGTGGTGAAATCCTTTATGTAGAATCTAGTTTAAGCCGTGGAAATGGAAATCTTTCTTTAACAGGCAATCTAGGAAATGTAATGAAAGAAAGCGCTGAAATTGCTATGACATACGTAAAATCCAATGCTTCCCAACTTGGAATTAACATAAAAATGTTTAAAGCATTTAATGTTCATTTGCATGTTCCTGAAGGTGCAGTTCCTAAAGATGGTCCTAGTGCGGGAATCACTATGTTTACTTGTTTTGCATCTTTATTAACTCAGCGAGCTGTAAAACCATACATCGCCATGACTGGAGAATTAACATTATCGGGGCGTGTTTTACCTGTTGGGGGAATCAAAGAAAAAATTCTTGCTGCCAAACGTGCTGGTATCAAAACAATTTTTATGTCGGAAGATAATCGTAGAGATATTGAAGATATTAACGATTTATATATCAAAGGACTTGAATTTGTTTATGTTAAAACTGCTATGGAATTAATTCCTTTAGTTTTAGAATCTGAACAAGTTAAAAACCCAATTACTCTTCCAAAATCTGATAAAAAAGACGAAGACCAAGATTAAAATTCACTATATTTAAGAGGTGTAAATGTTTACACCTCTTATTTTTTAATACTATGAAATATTTGTGTATAATAACATTTTTGATACTATTTTGTGTAAAAACTTATTCACAAATTGGTGGAGAATATGTTTATACATTTATGAATATTCCAATGGGGGGAAACAATGCTGCTTTAGGTGGGGGTGGTATTTGCTCAGGTAACCAAGGAGTCAACTATCTATTCTCCAATCCTGCAATGATTGACTCTTCTATGAACAAAAACATTGCTGTCAACTATGTAGATTATATTTCTGACATTCACTTTGGTTCTTTTGCATTTACATATCATTTGCTTAAAAATTGGAATTTTTCTACGGGGGTACTTTTCGCAAATTATGGTACATTTGAATCCACCAACGAAGCGGGCATACAATCTGGTACTTTTTATGCTAAAGACCAAGCAATATATTTATCAGTTTCGCGAAACATCATTAAAAATCTGGACGTAGCAATTTCATTAAAAACTATTTTTTCACACTTAGAAACCTACAAATCGTGGGGAATAGCTTTTGACTTTGGATTACACTATTACCTACCTCAATTAGGAATTAACATAGGAGGTGTGGTTAAAAACCTTGGATTTCAAATTAAACCATATACCAATAGCAATAGAGAAAAACTTCCATTAAACATACAAATAGGAGCAAGCAAAATTTTAAACCATGCTCCATTACAATTTTTATTAATATTCAATAACTTACAGCACCCTCAATTAAGCGACGAATTTTCACAATCTTTAGCAAACCATTTAATCTTAGGTCTTGAACTATTTCCAAAATCAACTGTATCAGTAAAAGCTGGTATGAACATCTTGCAACACAACGAACTTAGAGTTTCATCAACAAGTCCATTTCCTGGATTTTCATTTGGTGCCGACGTAAAACTAAAACGTTTTTCTGTACAATATTCACGTGCATGCTATAGTGCTGCCGCCAGCATCAATATGTTTACAGTAGAAGTATTTCTTAGCAAAATTGTTGATTTTTAAAAGCATTTAGGTCAATAAAGAATAAAATTCTGAATATCACAAGTTTACACATATAACAATATATAAAGTTTAATAATATTCAAAATAGGGGAGAGATAAAGAAAACAAAAATCAAATCACAATACCATTATCAAAATAATCTTTATATGCGTAGTCGAAGAATTTTATTTTATTAAGTGTATAAATAGTTGAAAACGGTTAAGACATAATCCTTTTTGAGACAAACAATAAATTTAATTATTAGTGTCCGAGAAAAATTCCAAAAACTTAATACGAAGGCTCTACAAATAT
>JAKSUC010000090.1 GCA_024413595.1 Bacteroidales bacterium | reverse complement strand
AATCAAAACTTGATGAAATCACAGAACGTTCTGCATTGAGTAATGCAAGAGAAGAAGGTAGAGAAGAGGGTAGAGAAGAAGGTAGAGAAGAGGGACGAGCTGAAGAACGCCAAAAAACTTATCAAGAAAAACTTGATATGGCACGTAAACTTAAAGCTATGAATATGCCTGTTGAGCAAATTTTAATTGTAACAGGCTTATCTGAATGCGAAATTGAAAAATTATAAACAAAATAATATTTCACAGCCATGATATCCATTTAAAATTTTACGGCTGTGTGTTCCACACTATATAAACTTAGACTCTTTGTATCACACATTTAAGTAATTTTACGATACACACTATATTTATGCACTATCAAAAGTTAGTCCAATGTATAGAAGAAAAATCAATCTTAATAAATACCCATTCACAAAAAAACGAACCTCGAATAAAAATATTCGAGGTTCATTTTAAAGGTTTATAGCTAAAAACTATTTTTTTGCAGCGTCGATAGAAACTTTGCGGAATTCTTTGGTTAATTTTTCAATTTCCAAAGAAATTTTGCGTGCGCGTTGACCTGCTGCTTTGTTTCCAGCTGAAACTTGAGCATCTGCTTCTTTAGCAAATGCTTCGAATTTTTCTTTCAATTGATTTACTAATTCTTCCATTTTTTTTTGATGTTTTTAAAGTTTGTCGTTATTATATGATTAGTAATTTTGTTCACTATTCACAGCTACAAATATACGGAAATAATACTATTATCATAATAATTTGGGCATTTTTTTTATATTTTTTTTAAAAAAAATGATTTTTTTTAGTTCATTATGGCTTTTACTACTACTTTTTCACCTTTTTTTGCCATAGGAACAAGATTTCCGTTTATTTTTTGACCGTTTACGTATAGTTGTTTTATACCTTTTTGTGCTCCATTGTTAATTATTTCAATCTCGTAAGTGGCTCCTCTAAATTTTCTTGTCACTTTAAAGCCTTTTGATGTAGAAGGAATACAAGGATCAATTACAATTCCTTTATAATCAGGTTTTATTCCGAGTATAAATTGTGTAATTGTGTACCAGTTCCAAGCCGCAGTACCAGTTAACCACGAATTTTTACCTTCTCCTGGAGTTGCAGCGTCTTTTCCTGCCACCATTTGAGAATAGACGTATGGTTCAACTTTGTGAAGTTTTTGATCTTTGATATATGCAGGACAAATTTTAGTGTAATGTTCCCAAGCATCATTACCACGTCCAGCAACAGTTTCGCCAATAATTACCCACGGATTATTGTGACAGAAAATACCAGCATTTTCTTTATAACCTGCAGGATAAGATGAAATTTCACCCATTTCAACATGATAAGTTGTATAAGCAGGATTGTTAAGCACCATACCATGTTCTGAGTCTAGATATTTTTTACAAGAGTCAAGAGATTTGTCAACTAAGCCATCTTCCAAACCGATTCCTGCCATTGTACACCAACCTTGACTTTCGATAAAGATTTTTCCCTCTTCGTTTTCGTTAGAACCAATTTTGTTTCCATAATAATCGTATGCACGAAGATACCATTCTCCGTCCCAACCATGTTTTTTAACAGCTTCAACCATTAAATCAACATGTTTTTGTGCACGATTTGCTTCGTCAGTTTTGTTTAATTGTTTACATAGTTCAATGTAATCTTTTCCACAAACAACAAATAAACCTGCAATCATTAAAGATTCAGCTTTAGAACCTTCGTTTTTATTTTCTGTAGTTTGGAAAGATTCGTTAGGATCCCAAGAAAAACAATTAAGATTTAAGCAATCGTTCCAATCAGCACGACCAATTAAAGGTAACATGTGAGGACCAAGATTTTCGATAACGTGGTTAAATGATATTCTTAGATGTTCAAACAAAGAAACTTCAGAACCAGCTTTATTATCCCAAGGAACTTGTTCGTCAAGAATTGAAAAATCACCAGTTTCTTTAATATAAGCTACGGTTCCGAAAATCAACCACATAGGATCATCATTGAAACCTCCACCAATGTCGTTGTTTCCACGTTTTGTTAAAGGTTGATATTGATGATAGCAACCACCATCAGGAAATTGAGTTGACGCAATATCAATAATTCTTTGTCTAGCTCGCGAAGGAACTTGATGAACAAAACCAACTAAATCTTGATTTGAGTCACGGAAACCCATTCCGCGACCAATACCAGATTCAAAGAAAGATGCCGAACGTGAAAAATTGAATGTAATCATACATTGATATTGATTCCAAATGTTAACCATTCTATTTAAACGTTCATCATCAGATTTAACGGTATATTTATCAAGTAATTCGTCCCAAGAAGCACGTAATTCGGCAAACGCATTATCAACTGCTTCGATTGTTGAGAATTTATTAATAGTTTCTTGAGCCTTTTTCTTATTTAATAAGGTGTGGTCAGAAGCTTGAGAAGTGATAAGTTTACCAGATTTTTTACGAGCAATTTCAGCGTCATCAAATTTTTGGTCTTGATTATTTTCAACATATCCAAGCAAGAAAATAAAATCTTTAGATTCACCTGGCTTTAATTCTACTTCGATATAATGCGATGCAATAGGACTCCATCCGTGAGCTAAACTATTTGAAGGTTTTCCGTTAACAACACATTGAGGTTCTGAAAATTCGTTGTAAAGGCCAATAAAAGATTCACGATCAGTGTCATAACCTTGAATAGGAACGTTAACAGAATAGTAAGCAAAATGATTTCTACGTTCTTTATATTCAGTTTTGTGATAAATAACCGAACCATCAATTTCAACTTCACCAGTAGAAAAATTACGTTGGAAATTTTCCATATCAGTAGCAGCATTCCACAAACACCATTCTTCAAAAGAGAATAATTTAATTTTTTTTGTTTGGTTAGAAGAGTTTTTTAAAGTTAACTTTTGAACTTCAGCCCAAGTTTTAAGTGGAACAAAAAATAAAACAGAAGCTTCAATTCCATTTTTTACACCTTTAATAATAGTATAATTCATACCATGACGACATTCATAAAAATCGAGAGGAGTTTTACAAGGTTTCCACCCTGGCGACCAAATAGTTCCATTGTCGTTGATATAAAAATAACGTCCGCCATTGTCCATCGGAACACCATTGTAGCGATAGCGAGTAATTCTTCTAAATTTAGCATCTTTATAAAAACTATATCCGCCGGCAGTGTTAGAAATTAAAGAAAAAAAGTCTTCGTTTCCAAGGTAATTGATCCAAGGCCAAGGAGTAGCAGGGTTTGTAATCACATATTCCCTGTTTTTGTCATCGAAATGTCCAAATTCCATTTTTTTATAAAAAAATTGATTAATATTAAAACAATGATTGCAAAATAAATATGAATGTTGTTTCATATTATTTTAGCCAAAGATAATATATTTTTTGAGAGTTAATAACACAATTTAATTTAAATATTATGTTAAAAATCATACTTATCTATTGACAAGACAAAATAAAATTAGTAATTTTATGAACGCAAATAAATTAGTATCAACTATTAAAACAAAGAATTATGGAAAGAATATTATCCGACGACAAATTTTTGACAACATTATTAGATGAAACTAATTCAATCTTTATAACAAGATGGAAGTCTGTTAGTTCAGAAATAGATAGTAATGTTGAAGAAATAAAAAAGTATATAAAATTGATAGCAGATGAAATAGCTTCTGTTCATCCTAAATATTATTTAGCTAATCAGACAGAACGAAATACTGTATATACGGTAGATATTCAAAATTGGATAGCAGTAACATTATTAGGAGGATGTAAAAGGGGCGGAGTAAAAAAAGCAGCAGTAGTACAGTCAAAAAATTTAATAGCAGATATAAGTACCGACCAAATGGTAAGTGAAGCTTCATCAGAATTAAATTTTGTAGTAAAATATTTTAGTGACGAAAATTCTGCAAAAAAATTTTTACTTTCGTAGCCAAAATAAAGAAGTAAAATAATCAAGAAAACCATAAACAAAATGATACTACGCGATGATGATTATATCACAATATTAATGGATTATGAAAAATCTTTGTTTGTTACACGTTGGAAAAGCGAAAGTGCAAACATAGAAAAAGAAGAAGATGTTAAAGAAATAATTCATGATATTTCGATTAAATTATCTGAAAATAAGCCTAAATATTATATAGCCAATCAAAAATATAAAGAAATAGCCTATTCTGTTGATTTACAAAAATGGGTAGCAGAAGAATTGTATCGTGGCTGTATTGAAGGAGCTGTAGAATATGCAGTGACAGTAGAGTCTGAAAATATAGCAGTATCGATAAGTAATGATCAGATGATAGACGAAGCCGATACAACAACAGGTTTAAAATTAGCTACTTTTCATGACGAAGAAGAAGCTATGAAATGGATGAAAGTTTCATTAGAATAATTAAATTAAACTTAAAGATTATCGTAAAGATATAATGTATAATTATTTGGGAAAAGAAATAATAAGTAATAATTTTGTGTCGAAATTTTAGAAAGAATATCTACATGAAAATATTAAGAGACGATAATCTGATAAGAATAAGTTTTGATGAAAAAACATCAATATTAGAAACCAATTGGAAACAAGGAAGTTTTGAAAAAATAGAAATAGAAAAATTAAAAGGAATAATAATCGAAATATCAAATTTTTTAGCAGAATATAAACCACAATATTATTTAGCAAATCAGTGGAATAGGGGAATAGTATATACCGTAGATATTCAAAGTTGGATAGCCGACAAATTGGTAGAAGGAGCAATAAAAGGCAATATAAAAAAATGTGCAATAATACAATCCGAAGATTTTATAGTGAATTTGAGCAATGAACAAACATTGAGCGAAGCCAAAACCACAATCTTAAATAAATTTTTTGTTAGTAGAGAAAAAGCAATAGAATGGTTGATAAGCTAAAAATCAATAGATTATTATCTCAACAAAACGCAATAAAAAAAAAAGAACATATTATTTTTATGTTAAAGTGATAAAACTCATAAAAATAAAACGCATATTTGCAGAAGAAAATTAAATAAAATAAATATAACAATTATGGTTTCATACAAAGAATTAGGTTTAGTAAACACAAAAGAAATGTTTGCTAAAGCAGTAAAAGGTGGATATGCAATTCCAGCTTTCAATTTTAACACAATGGAACAAATGCAAGCTATTGTACAAGCTGCAGTTGAAACAAAGTCTCCAGTAATTATGCAAGTTTCAAAAGGTGCACGTAACTATGCAAACGCAACAATTTTACGTTACATGGCACAAGGCGCTGTTGAATATGCAAAAGAATTAGGCTGTGCAAATCCTCAAATTGTTCTTCACTTAGATCATGGAGATAGTTTTGAACTTTGTAAAGACTGTATCGATATGGGTTTCAGTTCAGTAATGATTGATGGTTCATCATTACCATACGAAGAAAATATAGCACTTGCTAAAAAAGTTGTAGACTATGCACACCAATTTGACGTTACTGTAGAAGCTGAATTAGGCGTATTAGCAGGAGTTGAAGATGAAGTTTCATCAGCTGTATCTCACTATACAAAACCAGAAGAAGTTGTTGATTTTGCAACACGTACAGGTTGTGATTCTTTAGCAATTTCAATAGGAACATCACACGGTGCTTACAAATTTACACCAGCACAATGTACCCGTGACCCAAAAACTGGTAAATTAGTTCCTCCTCCATTGGCATTTGACGTATTGTCAGAAATCGAAAAACAATTACCTGGTTTCCCAATCGTTCTTCACGGTTCTTCTTCAGTTCCACAAGACGAAGTTGACACAATCAATAAATTTGGTGGTAAATTACCAGATGCAGTTGGTATTCCTGAAGAACAATTAAGAAAAGCTTCTGAGTCAGCAGTTTGCAAAATCAATATCGACTCTGATTCACGTCTTGCTATGACAGCTGCTATTCGTAAATATTTAGCAGAAAATCCAAGTCACTTTGACCCACGTCAATACTTGAAACCAGCTCGTGAAAATATGAAAAAAATGTATATTCACAAGATTGTAAACGTTTTAGGTAGCAACGATAAGCTATAATAGCTAACTAAATAAAATTAAAAATCCACAATATCTTTTGGTATTGTGGATTTTTTTTGTTTGATATTCAACCAAAAAAAAGGTGAAAGAAATGAAAATCTTTCACCAAATAAAAATATAATAAAATTAAACTTAATTCATTATTCAAATAAAACCACAAATCCCATTGTTGAGAAAAGATTTGTTAAAGTTTTACGTCCAGATTCTTCAGCTTTAGCAAACATATCGTTAGCAACAGCATCTTTACTAGCTTCTTGTTTAGCGTCAGAAACAATAGCTTTTAGTTCGTCTAATTTCCAAGAGCCGTCTTCAACAAAAACTAAACAATCACTTGGATTAACAATAGTATCAAGGATTTGAGCTTTTGGAAGTTTAATGGTTAAAGTATCTCCATTAACTCTAAAAGAACTATCATTAGCCATTTCTTCAAGATTATACCCAAGACGAATTGTAACTTTAGCAATAATAGATAATTCACTTTGAGAAACACCTTGAGAATTATTAGAACTAAAAAAGTCGACAATGCTATTGACAACACCACCAGCACCAGAAGTAGTTTTTTTAGTGTGAGTAATTAATTTTTCATCGTAATAATATTCAGTGCATAATTCGTGAATTTCTTTTACAACGTCTACAACATTAGGTGTTTCTTCAATTTCTAATTTATCTTCGCCAGATAATTTATGAGAAATATATAAAGTTGCAACAACTATAGCAACAATACCAATAATAATCAAAATTAATTTAATTTGAAATTTCATGATCCCCTCCTTATTCAATAGTTGTGAATTCAACTTTAACAGCTTTGAAACCTAATTGAGAAAGCATAGCTCTAAACATAGGTTCAGCAGCAGCTTCGGCTTGTTTAATTATATTATTTTTAAGTTCTTTGTCAGCCATAATTTGAGTTTGTCCTAATTGAAGAAAAGCAATGTATTCTTCAATAGAGAAATCACTACGTAACACACCTTTGTCTTGAACCATAATTTCAACATCGTTAATCGACATATCAATTGGAGTAAAAACTTTGGCATGAGGTAAACTTAAAATAATAGATTTTGCTTTGGAGTCGATAGTAACACGATAATTTCCAGTACCAAGGTCAATACCAGCTTTCATTTTGGCTTTACATCTTAATAAGACTTTTCTATTACCAAATGCGTTTTTGATAGAAGACCAAACACTTTTTGCGTCATCTTTACTTTGAACAAGTTTGGTTATTGTATATTCAACAGTACCAAACTCTGCGACATCGTTAGATCGCATTTTTTCATAAACCGAATTTTCTAAAGTTGCTGTTTTTGCGTGTGGATTAATTTCGTTACACGAAACGCAAAATATTGATAGCAACGCAAGAATTAATAATGTTTTAGTTTTTGTCATAACTTAGTATCTTTTATTTTGCACTGCAATTTACGTAATTTATTAAAAAAAGTCAATTAGTTTCTAGTTTTTTATTTTAATTCTCAATTGAAACATTTTCAAGATATTCTTTGCAAGTGTTTTTATTAACCATTATTCCAGTGGTTTTTAGTTTAATATAAGATTCTGAAATGTAAACGTATCCATTATTGTAATTGTAATTTCCCCAAGAATTTTTTACAATATAAAATTTATTACCTTTTTGGTCTGTAGCAGAGCCTACAATGTGCATTCCATGATCATCTGTTGTGTGACGATTTTCAAATTCTCGTTGACGACTTTCTTGTGTAACTGAAATTTCTACGCCAGGACTTGATAGAACTTCGCTTTTTGCTAATTGTTCGTCTAATGAAGATTTTTGAAAAGCTTTTATTTCTTTGCCAGATTCATTATAAGAAATACCAGGTAAAAGAGCATAATTAAAATTATTTTCAAAACCTTTTTCAGAAACATCACCACCCCATAAAACTGTGTGACCTTGTTTTAAAGAATTATCAATAACTTTGATTAAATCATCAATAGGTAAATTTAAGAATAAATTCCATCGCCAATTGTCAGGAAGTTCTAAAATTATCCATTTATTAAAATCATGGTGAGAAAATGATGTAATTTGAATATAATCATCAGGATTAAGTTTTACAACTTCAGAAGCAAATGTTTTTGGAGTATATTGTTTACCATTATATTCAAATTCATTAGGATAAATTCCTAATTTTTCATCAACAATTTTTGTGAAATTATCAATCCAAATAGGATTAATTTCTTCGTTATCTTCAGTAGCAACAGAGTCAACAAAAGATTTCATATTATTATAAAAATTTTGATGATTAATATAATCGCCATCTAAATTATTAGGATATGCAGACTCTGGCACAATACCATAATGTTTTAAAACATAAATATTATCTAAAAAATAACCACCTTCAGAAAAATTAGTTTTTTGTTGCATCATAACATATTTTTTTGCTTTGTCGATATACGAATGACGAACAACAAACATTTCAGAAAGATTAGGAACGTTTTCAGCACCATTGGCAAACATTTCTGATTCTAAAAACGACATAGAAGAAAAACTCCAACAAGTTCCTGAATATCCTTGATCTTGAACAGAGGGATTTTTTAAACGAATAATATCAGTAAATTCAAAATTGTTTTGTGAATTAGCAATTAACGTAACACACAAAAAATTAATTAATATAAATAATTTTTTCATATAAGTAATGCTTTAATTTTTTGTAAAGATAATAAATATCTAACAACAAATAATATAAAAATTAATAAATTTGCTGTCAAAATGACGCAATAATATGTTGGCAAATAATTTGGAAATACATAAATATAAACAAATAAAATAATAATAAAGATGAGTAGACGAAACAGACATCATCATTCAAATAATAAAGGTAATAATATGGAAAATAACAATATGGAACAAAATCCAGAACAAACACAAGAAACCGAAAAAGAAACACAAGAACCAACAGAAACTGCAAAATCGGCAGAAACTGACACAGAAAAAACATCACAGGCAGAAACTGCCGACAAATCGACAGAAGAAAATTCACAAGATTCTAACGATTTGCAGAAAAAATATGATGAATTAAACGACAGATACTTGCGATTAATGGCAGAATTTGACAATTATCGTAAACGTACCTTAAAAGAAAAAATGGATCTTACCAAATATGCCGAAGAAGATGTATTAAAAGGAATATTACCAGTGGTTGATAATATGGAACGTGCTATAAAATCATTAGAAACAGCAAAAGATTTAACAGCAGTTTCGGAAGGCATTGATTTAATATACAAAAAATTTCAATCGTTTTTAGAGTCACGAGGCATAAAGGAAATAGAAGCATTAAACAAAGAATTAGATACAGATCTTCACGAAGCCGTAACCAAATTTGCAGCACCTAGTGAAGATTTAAAAGGTAAAATCATTGACGTGATAGAAAAAGGTTATTATCTACACGACAAAGTGATACGCTATGCAAAAGTTGTTGTAGGCGAATAATAAACACTGACTAAAATGGCAGATAAAAGAGATTATTACGAAGTGCTTGGAGTTGCAAAAAATGCAACAAAAGATGAATTAAAAAAAGCTTATCGTCAACTAGCACTAAAATATCACCCAGATAGAAATCCAGGTGACAAAGAAGCAGAAGAAAAATTTAAAGAAGCCGCAGAAGCATACGAGGTTTTAAGCGATGACCAAAAACGTCAACGTTATGATCAATTTGGACATGCAGGCGTTGGAGGTGCAGCAGGTGGCGGATTTAATATGGATATGGAAGACATATTCAGTCACTTTGGCGACATATTTGGCGGATTTGGTTTTGGCGGTGGATTTAGTGGTTTTGGCGGCGGACGTGGTCGTTCACAACGTGTTAACAAGGGTTCTACTCTTAGAGTTAAAGTAAAACTTAATCTAAAAGAAATTGCCAACGGTGTTGAGAAAAAAATAAAAGTTAAAAAATATGTAGCTTGTCCTGAATGTAATGGAACAGGCGCAGAAGGAAATTCTGGTTTTCAAACTTGTAGTAAATGTCGTGGCGCAGGAATGATTACTGTTGTAAAGCAGACATTTTTAGGTACAATGCAAACCCAAACACAATGTCCAGATTGTGGAGGAACTGGGAAAACAATTTCTAAAAAATGTCATCATTGTAATGGAGAAGGTGTAGTTATTGGCGAAGAAGTTATTTCAATAAATATTCCAGCAGGTGTAACCGATGGTATGCAAATGACCGTTAGTGGCAAAGGTAATGCTCCAAGAAGAGGTGGCGAAAATGGTGATTTATTAGTTGTTTTTGAAGAAGAACAAGATCCTGAATTAACAAGAGAAGAAAATAATTTAATTTATTCTTTAAATGTTAGTATTCCTGATGCAATATTAGGAACAACTGTTGAAATTCCTACTATTGATGGTAAGGTTAAGGTTAAAATAGAAGCTGGAACACAACCAGGTAGAGTTCTTAGACTTAAAGGAAAAGGTCTTCCTACATACGGTAGCTACGGACGTGGAGATTTGTTAGTTTTGATTAATGTTTGGATGCCTAAAAAACTATCTAAAGACGAACAAAAAATTATTGAAGGTTTTCAAAAGTCAGATTCTTTTAAACCTGCAAGTGATGCTCCTAAATCTTCTTTGTTTGATAGATTGTTTAATAGAAATAACTAAGTTATTTAAGATTTTATAATATTTCCCTGTATTTTTTTCAAGGTTAAAAACTGATGAAAAATGTACAGGGATTTTTGTAT
>JAKSUC010000009.1 GCA_024413595.1 Bacteroidales bacterium | reverse complement strand
TTGTATATTATTTGATATTTTATATTATTTTTTTTGTTTTTGTTACTTTTATTTTGTATATTTATAGCAAATAAAAATCTATATTAATATAATTATAAATATCTGAAAATAAATAAATTGCAATTATGGCATTGATATCAAAACTAAAAAATTTATTATCATATATAAAAGACGATGATTATAGAATTCAAATAACGGAATATTCACAAAAATCAGCGTCAATAATTAAAACATTGTATTTTAAATCAAGTAGTAAGGCAAATAAATATTTAAATTCCTTAAAACGTTCAGATTTAAAACCTAATAAAGATACACGTTTTTATCATTTAACATTAGGGAAACGCGAAAAATTTAGTTATTTTAAAATACAAACAACACGAACTTTGTGATAATTCAACATTAAAGTTTTTTTTTGTTAATATTTGTTAATAGTTCAATATTTTTTGCCATAATTTTTAAAAATTTCTTAATCACTTTTTTCAAATCTGATATAGTAGATACTATACTTTTGCGCCTTGTAAAAATAGAGTATTAAAAATATATTATTATATTTAATATTCAGAAAATTAATATTTTAGATTAATCATAAATTACTATACAGTGGAAAAAGTATTTAGTCCAAAACTTTTTTCAGTTTTGAAAAAAGGTTATTCAAAAAAAATGTTTCAAACCGACTTGATGTCGGGAATAATTGTAGGTATTGTAGCTTTGCCATTGGCAATAGCATTTGCCGTAGCTTCAGGTGTAACCCCCGATAAAGGTCTTGTAACAGCAATTGTTGCAGGTTTTTTAATTTCTTTTTTGGGAGGTAGCCGCGTTCAAATTGGTGGTCCTACTGGTGCTTTTATTGTTGTTGTTGCAGGAATTGTACATCAATATGGTATGTCAGGATTGTTGATTTCAACAGTTTTAGCTGGAATTATGTTGGTGATTTTTGGATTATTAAAATTTGGTTCTGTAATCAAATTTATTCCTCACCCATTAGTTGTTGGTTTCACTTCTGGTATAGCTCTAACAATTTTTACAACCCAAATTAAAGATGGTTTTGGATTAAGTATAAGTGGTGAATTGCCATCAGATTTTATAGGAAAATGGGGCGCTTATTTTGCAAATTTTAGTTCTATAAATTGGACAGCTTTTGCAATAACTCTCGCTACTATTGTTATTTCATTATTTTTCAAAAAAATTAGTCAAAAAATTCCAGGATCTTTTGTAGCAATTGTTATTACAACTATTGTAGTTTCAGTTTTTGATTTAGATGTAACTACTATAGGTTCAGTTTTTGGTGAAATTCCTTCAAGTTTTAGCATTGATTTTCCAGAAATTGAATTGGCAGGAATTAGTAATTATATTCAACCTGCTATAACAATAGCTTTGTTAGGTGCAATAGAGTCGTTGTTGTCAGCAGTAGTTGCCGACGGTATGATTGGTGGAAATCATCGTTCTAATACAGAGTTGATTGCACAAGGTATTGCAAATATTGCATCTCCAATTTTTGGAGGAATTCCAGCAACTGGCGCTATTGCTCGTACTGCTACAAATGTTAAAAACGGTGGTCGTACACCTGTTGCAGGTATTGTTCATGCAATTACATTGTTGTTAATTATGTTGTTTTTTGGAAAATATGCTAAATTAATTCCAATGTCTTGTCTTGCAGGTGTTTTGATGGTGGTTTCTTATAATATGAGTGAATGGAGATCTTTTGTTTCTATTACAAAAGGTTCTAAATATGATACTGTTATTTTGATTGTTACATTTCTTTTAACTGTTTTGGTAGATTTAACCATTGCAATTGAAGTAGGTATGGTGATGGCTTGTTTGTTATTTATGCAACGTATGTCAAAACAATGTGAAATTCTTACAGTTACAGAAGGAACAGATCCTCTTGAAAATTATTCTTTTTTACCAAAAGGTATTGATGTTTATGAAATTAGTGGACCATTTTTCTTTGGTGCAGCTAAAAAATATCGTGAAACTCTTCGTGGAT
The DNA here is from genome assembly GCA_024413595.1 of Bacteroidales bacterium. GTDB lineage: Bacteria > Bacteroidota > Bacteroidia > Bacteroidales > UBA3824 > UBA3824. The sequence continues at coordinate 86,134 of JAKSUC010000009.1, read as the reverse complement.
TAGCCAATGCTCATAGAGTAAAAGTTTTGGTTATTCGTATGCGTCATGTGCCTTTTATGGACTCAACAGGTGTTAATAATTTTGGAGCTGTTATTGACGAAATTCACGCAGTTAATGTAAAAATTGTTCTTTCTGGAGTTAATGAAAGTGTACGTTCTGAATTGGAACGTTCTGGATTGGCAGATAAACTTGACAAACTTAATATTTGTTCTAATTTTGATATTGCAAAAGTTCGTGCAGTTGAAGTTTTGAACGAAATTAATGGTAACGAATTTTCAAAATAGATTACTGATTTTTTCATATTTATAAAGGTGTTTCAAGAAATTGAAGCACCTTTTTTATTATATTTGTGATGTATATTTATTAAATTATTGATATGAACCAAAATCCTTCAATAAACGAACAAAAATTAATTGATGCTGGTATTCGTGTTACCGCAGTTAGATTGTTGGTTTTTAATACTATATGTGAACAAATTGATAATGCTTTTACATTGCAAGACGTTATGGACAAAATGTCTTACGCTGATAGTTCTACAGTTTTTAGAACTTTAACACTTTTTGCAGAGCATCACCTTTTACATTTGATTGATGATGGGTCTGGAATGCAAAAATATTGCGTGTGTCATTGTGCAGAACACGAATGTCATCACGTTCATCTAACTTGTACAATTTGTCACGAAACAATTTGCTTAAAAGATATTCCTTTACCACAAATCACTGTGCCTGAAGGTTATTTAGTTGAAGAAGCTGAATTTGTAGTTAAAGGTGTATGTCCAAAATGTAGAAATAAAGTTGGGAAATAATTTTTGCCTTTCACTTGCATAAACGTAGTCATAATTTTGTATCGAATTAATAATTAAACGCAAAATATTATGGCTAATTTATCAAATATCAGTAGTGTAGAAAAACGAACAGCTTTTGTAGTTATCTTTTCTGCTGTTACAATGGTGGCAGAAATTGTTTTTGGACTTTCAACTAATTCGATGGCTCTTTTAGCCGATGGTATTCACATGGGGTGTCATGTTTTGGCAATAGGTCTTTCGTGGATGACGTATATTCTTGTTCGCCGTTTAGAACTTAAACCTAATAATCCTTACAACAAAGATAAAATATTATCACTTTCAGCATTTACAAGTGGAATTCTTTTGTTAATATTTTCGATTTATATAATTGTTGAAGCTGTTGAAAAAGTATTTGCTCCACAAGGTGAAATCAATGCTTTTGATGCAATGATAGTTGCAATAATTGGACTTGTAGTAAATGGAATTTGTGCGCTTGTTTTAAAAGAGCATCATCACGATCATCATGAAAATCATGAACATGATAATGATTTAAATCGAAAATCTGCATTTCTTCATGTATTGTCAGATGCGCTCACAAGTATAGGTGCAATTTTTGGATTAATATTCGCAATGATTTGGAATATCACTTGGGTTGATACCGCAGTAGCATTTGTATTGTCGTTTATGATAATTCGTTGGGCTAAAGATTTATTGACTAAAACTGCAAAAATTCTTGTTGAAAAGGAATAAATGTTTTTTTTATTCATATTAGTATATAATTAATTATTACAATCCTAGATAATTGTAAAACACAATACAACGACTCTACAAATATCTGTAGAGTCATTTTTGGATTTTTTAAACAGATTGTAATATAAAATTTATTTTATCTACTAGGTCGAAATTTTCAAAACATTCTTTTCCAACTTTTCTAATTAAAAAAGTTTTACCAGTTTGACGTGCTCCTGTTATAAGTAAAGCTCATTTGTCATTTAGAAAAAAATCTTTGATTTTATCATATTTTTTCTGTTTTTCATATCCTATTGATTATTAGTGATTAGAATAAGCATTTGCACTTTTCCAACACAAGAATAGGGTATTTTTAGCACTTTTCCAACATTTTTGGTTAAGTGATTAATTTTCATTTGTTAATTGTTTGTCGTATCTATCAATTTCGCGTTTCATTTCTTTGCGTAACAATAAAATTCCAATTAAGTTTGGCATACTCATACAAACTATTCCTATTGAGGCTATTGACCAAACTATTGTTGTATCTGTAAAAGAACCTATAAAAAATCCTATTACATAAATTATTCTGAATGGAATTATTGCTTTGGTTCCAAACAAAAATGAACACGCTCTATCGCCATAATATGACCATGCAATTGATGTTGAAAATGCAAATAATAAAAGTGATAATGCAACTAAATATTCGCCAAATTCTCCAAACCAACTACTTGAAAATGCTTTTATTGTTAATGGTACACTGTGAATTAATGATTTCCCTTTTATGTTTAAATCGTTTATAGAAACTATTCCATTGTTTACTTCAATTATGCCAGAATATAGATTTTCGTTTTGAAAAACTTTGATTTCTTCTGCTACCGAATGCGCATGAATAAATGTAATATCTTGATTTACAATAATTCCTTCTTTAATTTCTAATTTTCCATTAAAATATTTTTCAGGATTGTTTAGTGCTAATTTTATAGAGTCGGTAGATTGAAAATTTGTGTTAAGTATTTTAATATCAGCTTGTTGAAAATTATTTTCGTATTTTTGACTCCAAACGCCAGATGAAATTATCATTGTTCCTGTCAACATGCAAATAATAATTGTGTCGATAAAAGGTTCGAGCAATGCAACAAGTCCTTCTGATGCAGGTTCTTCACAACGTGCAGCAGCGTGAGCAATAGGAGCGGAGCCTTGTCCTGCTTCGTTTGAAAATAAACCTCGGTTTACACCGTTACTCATTGCGTATGAAACACTTGCTCCTAAAAATCCTCCAGTAGCTGCTGTTCCTGATAATGCATCGCTAAACATTTGTGCTAGACCTGGTAAAAGATTGTCAATATGGAATATAACTACAACTAATACACTTATTATATATATTCCTCCCATTATTGGAACAAGTTTTTCGGTAACTTTTACAATTCGTTTTATTCCACCTAATATTACAGAAGCTAAAACTAATGCTAAAATTCCGCCAACCCAAATATTTGGAATTCCAAAGGAAGAATTCATGGCTGTAGATATGCTATTTGTTTGTGGTAAACAACCAGTTCCAAATGAAGCCACTATTGTAAATATTGAAAATATTATTGCAATAATTTTTCCTGTATGAATAGTTTTTCCTTTTATATTGATATTTAATCGTCTTGACATAAAAAACATTGGACCTCCAGCAATTGTCCCATCGTCAAGTTTTTTTCTATATTTATGAGATAGAGTTACTTCAACAAATTTTGTTGCCATACCAATTGCAGCTGTAAAAAGCATCCATAACAATGCCGAAGGTCCTCCAATATGAATTGCTAAAGCAACTCCTGCAATATTTCCTGTTCCAACAGTTCCTGATAAAGCAGTTGAAAGTGCTTGAAAATGTGACGCATCTCCAACTGATTTTTGTTTATCGTGATGCCCTAACAAAATTTTGAATGCGCGTTTAAAATATCTTATTTGCGGAAATTTTAGATATATTGTAAAAAATAGTCCTGTTCCAATTAATGTAATTATAAATATTGGATGTCCACTTATGTAGCTGTCTAATTGTAATATAATTTTTGAAATAGTATTCATTTTTCTTTTTTTAATATTTATAAAATTGCAAAGAAAATCATTTACTTTTATTTTTAAAACTATTTTTAATATTTTATCTTTGCTAAGATAAATCTTTAAAAATTATGGATGATAAAACACGAGAAAAAAAAATTTATCATGTTACTTTAAAAGGTAGTATTGTAAATGTATTTTTGTTAATAGCAAAATTTCTAGCAGGAATATTTGGTGGCTCAGCAGCAATGATAGCAGACGCAGTTCATTCATTATCAGATTTTTTGACAGATTTAATAGTAGTTATTTTTGTAAAAATAAGTTCAAAACCACAAGACGAAGATCATGATTATGGACATGGAAAATACGAAACATTAGCAACATCTTTAATAGGTTTAGCCTTGTTTTTTGTAGGAATAATGATTTTTTATAGTGGAACATCAAATATTTATAAAGCAATACAAGGCGAAGTTTTGCCATCTCCAGAATGGATAGCATTTATAATAGCAATTTTAAGTATTTTGATGAAAGAATGGGCTTTCCGTTTTACTTTAAAAACAGGAAAAGATGTAGACTCACAAGCAGTTGTAGCAAATGCTTGGCATCATAGAAGTGATGCTTTTTCGTCAATAGCTACAGCAATTGGTGTTGGAGGTGCAATTATTTTAGGTAATAATTGGACAATTTTAGACCCAATAGCAGCTGTTTTTGTTAGTATTTTTATTGTTAAAACTGCTTTTGATTTAATTCGTCAAGCTTGTGGCGAATTGTTAGAAAAAAGTTTGCCTCCTGAAATTGAAAACAAAATTGTTAAAATAGTAAAAAGTGAACCTGAAATTTCAGATGTTCATGGTTTAAGAACACGAAAAATTGGTAATAGAATTGCTATTGAAATGCACTTTAGAATGCCAGGTGATATAACACTTTCGCATGCTCATTATCATGCAACTGCGGTTGAAAAGAAATTAAAACATGAATTTGGAAATCGTACTCATGTTGCATTACATTTTGAACCTATTAAAATTGATGGTAAATACGAAAATCCTCATGAATAGTATATTTTTAAAACAAATTCAATCTCCTATTGGTCAATTACTTTTGGGAGATTATGATGATACATTGTGTTATTGTGGATTTGGTATAGATATTTTAAATAAAAATTTAACTAAAATAGCTAAATCTTTAAAATCAGATTTAGTTTTTCAAGATACTAATTTGTTAAAAATGGCTCATTTTCAATTAGATGAATATTTTGCAAAAAAACGAACTTATTTTAATCTTCCATTCTATTTTGTAGGCTCCGATTTTCAGCGAGATGTTTGGACAGAATTAATTGATTTATCTTACGGAAAAACAATTAGTTATCTTCAATTGGCTGAACAATGTGAACATCCAAAATCTGTGAGAGCAGTTGCTAATGCTGTTGGAGCCAATAATTTACCAATTTTTGTTCCATGTCACAGAGTTATTTCTTCAAATGGTTCAATTGGAGGATATTCTGGTGGAATTGAAAAGAAACGATTTTTATTGAGTATTGAAAATGTTGTATTGTAATTATTCAAAATTATCTTCTTCTTCAATTTTTATTTTATCAAGTTCTTGTTTTTTAATAATTTCTTTTACGTGATCAAATTGTTTTTCAAGTTTGTTGATTTCTCGTGATAGTTCATCGTTATTGTCATATTGATTTTGAGAATGAACTTCGTTTAACGAGTCTACTACAATACCAACTATCAAATTTACAAGAATATAAGAAGCTAATAAAATAAAAGTACTAAAATATATCCATGCTAACGGATGTGTTTCCATCACATTTAGTGTAATATTTGTCCAATCGTCCATTGTCATTAATTGTAAAAGAGTTAGAAATGAGCGATGTAGAGTTGCAAAATGTTCGTCGCAACTTCCATAAAGTTCAACTCCTGTTATTCCATAAATATAATAAAGAAGTATAAAGAAAATACTAGCCCACGAAATTTGTGGAAGAGAATATAATAATGCTTGTAAAATCTTTTTCATGTTAGAAATGCCTGAAGCAACACGAAGTAGACGTAATTCTCTTAAAATTCTTAGTGCACGTGCTCCAACTATTCCTTCTATTCCTGAAATAAAACTGAAAGAAGATATAACGGTTACTACTAAATCAAAAATATTCCAACCTTTATCTTCATTAGTGAAAAATTCTTTTGGTTTTTTATTCCAAAATATTCTAATTAAAATTTCAATTATGAAAATAATAATACTTACATCGCAAAATTTATTTAACCAAAATTCGATTTCTGTATTATCTTCTGTATAAGTCATTATACCAGCAGCAACAGCATTTGCTATAATTAAAATGGTAATAAAAGTTGATGCTGATTTTTTTAATTTTTCTATAACCTTTGTTTTTTTAGTTGTTTTATTTCCTTGTTGAAGTTTTGTTGAAGAATTTGTAGTAAATCCATTTTTATTATACTTTTTTAGAACTTCACCTTCTAAAAATACACATTCATTATTAGCTATTTTTATAAATTTACCAATTTCTTTAGGATATTGGTTCAATTTTTCGCCTTGAATATTATAAAATAAATAGTGTGTTTCTGTTTCTATAATAAAAAAATCCTTTCCACTGGTTAATATTTTGCCTTCAGGTTTCTCAATTTTATTTATAATTTTCCCCTCTAAATCATAGATTGTTAACTCGTTATGATTTTCTTTAATATATGAAATTTCCATTTATTTTCTTGTTTGTTTTTCGTAGCTAATTTATAAAATTTCTTAAAAATGCACTATTATTTTATTTTTTTTTATTCATTTCAAATAAATTCTTTAATTTTGAATTGTGAGATTTTAATAATTTTATTTCAAAAAAGATGGATAATTTTATTTTAACAAACAATGTTTCAATACCTTGTATTGGTTTGGGAACTTGGGAAAATAGAGATGAAAATACTGTAACTAATACATTATTAGCAGCTTTAAACCTTGGTTATCGACATATTGATACTGCTTCTGTTTATTCAAACGAAATGTTTATTGGTAAAGCATTAAAAAATTGTGGCGTTGATCGTAAGTCGTTGTTTATCACAAGTAAAGTGTGGAATAATAATCGAGGATATTCTAAAACTATTAAATCTTTTGAAAAATCTTTAAACGATTTACAAACTGATTATCTTGATTTATTTTTAATACATTGGCCTGCGTCAGTTACTAAATATGATAATTGGGCTGAACTTAATGCTGAAACTTGGCATGCGTTAGAAGATTTATATAAATCTGGTAAGGTAAAAGCTATTGGTGTAAGTAATTTTTGGCAACATCATTTAGAACCTCTTTTAAAAGTAGCTAATATTTGTCCAATGGTTAATCAAATTGAATATCATCCTGGTTATCAGCAACAAAATGTTGTTAATTTTTGTAAACAAAACAACATTTTAGTTGAAGCTTGGAGTCCTCTTGGACGTGGTAAAATGTTTAATATTCCTGAACTAATTCAAATTGCTGAAAAATACAGGGTTACTGTTGCTCAAATTTGTATTAAATGGTGTCTTCAAAATGGAGTTTTGCCATTGCCAAAATCTACAAAACCTGAAAGATTGCAACAAAATATTGATATTGATAATTTTACTATTTCTGACGAAGATATGAATTATTTAAATTCTTTAGATTTAGGAAGTAGTTCTGGACAATATCCTGATGAAGTAGATTTTTAACCGGTTTATTAATTTTATATTTATAAAAAAATGAGAAAAGTTATTTTTATTTTATTAGCGATTGTTTCGCTAAATCTTTGTAGTACAAAAAATTCTAATGCTCAAATATTTGGAGTAGGAAATCTTGGCTTAAATTTTGGTTTTGGAGCAGGAAATGCTGATTATACAAATCACAATGGAATTTTTGTTCCAACATTTAATTTTGCTTTAGATTATGGATTTTTAGGAAACATAATTAATGGCAAAGGTGCTATTAGTGGTGGCGGATATTTTGGTATTGGTCAAGGTTCTGAAAAATATTCTGATGGAAAATTGCAAGATGCTCGTTGGCGTATTGGCACTCGTGGTGCTTTACATTATCAATTTGTTGAAAATCTTGATACTTATGGATGTGTTAATGTAGGTTATCGTCATGATAAATTTAAGTGGGATGGTATTTCAAATAATGCTTCAGACGGTAAATTTGAAATTTTCCCATCTGCTGGTGTTCGTTATATGTTTGGAAATTGTGGAGTTTATAGTGAACTTACTTGGAACGAATTTGCTTGGTTTCAAATAGGTTTAACTTTTATTTTGTAATTTATTATTAATTAAATATTTGCCGGTATTTTTACCGGCATTTTTTTTATATTTCTATTCCAAAATTTATAAACCAATTTTTAATTTTTCTTGAATTTAATTTAAAAAATTGTCCTCCAAATTCTATAACATAATTTACTCTTTTGATAAATCCTGTTTCAAAACTAATTGCTGGACTAAATATTTGACCTCCTTTATATTTATTATCAAAACTAATTGCGTATCCGTAACTTAAATTTAATGCTGGCATTATTTCTTTTTTGCCTATTGGTCTAATTCGTAAGCAACTTTCAATAGGCATTAGTTCTGTATCATAAAATATTAATCCACTTTGAGTTGCAATCGAAAAATGATTTTCAAAATTATAAAAATATGCACAATTTATTTGTGGATAATTTTGATATTTATCAGCTGCAATTCCGCACGTAATTTTTCCTGTAAACCATCCGTCATCGCTTTGGCTGTAACTCTTAGTTGTAAAAAATAGCAAAATAATTAATATAATTTTTAAAGTTTTCATATCTATGTTTATTTTTACAAAGAAATCAATTTTTAATGTTATAAACATAATAGTTGTGATTTATTTTTGTTTAATAATGTTTTTTCAAGAATGTTTGTTTTTTTAAATACTTAAATATATGTATTTTATAAAAAAATTACGGGCAATTTTATTTTTCTTTTTTAAAAATTAATTTTTATATTTCCTGTAAAAGTATTAACTTGCAAAGTTGTAAATTAAATATTAATCATCAAATAACCATAAGATTATGAAAAACTTTGACGATATTTTTGAGACAGCTCTCAAATTTCACCATTATGCTAATACTGCTTATCCTCTTACTCCTTTTTCTTTACGTCAGTATGAATTACATGATAACAAAGCTATTTATGATTGTGTATCAGCCAATATAAAACAGCAAAAAAAATTGAATTTATATGTTCATGTACCATTTTGTGAAACACGATGTCGTTTTTGTGAATATGTTGTACTTGATAAACCAAATCCTGAAGATCAAGATATTTATACTCAACATTTACTCAAAGAGATTGAAATGTATCGCAAAATGATTGGAGATATTCCAATTGTAGGATATGATATGGGAGGTGGAACTCCTGCTTATTTGTCAAATGAAAATCTTAAACTTATAACTGACTCAATCAAAAAATTTAATCTTGCACCAAATATGGTGATGAGTATTGAAACAACACCAGTTATTGCTGTTAAAAATCCTCAGAAAATTGAGTATATTAAGTCATTGGGTTACAAACGTATTTCTATGGGTTTTCAAACTGTAAACTCGTGTCTTTTAGAGCGACTTAATCGTGAAGGAGGACAGCATATTTATGACAAAGCTGTTGAAAATATTCGTAAAGCAGGTTTCAAAAATTTGAATATTGATTTAATGTATGGTTTTCTTAATCAAAGTAATGATGACTTTAGAAATACTGTGCGTTATACTATTTCGAAAAATCCTGAATACATTACACTTTATCGAAATCGTTATAAAGGTACTAAACTTGAAGCTGAAGCAGGTGGTGTATCACTTTACAAAGCTAATGTTCAATATAATATCGCATATCAAGAACTTAAAAAAGCTGGATATATCGCTAATAATGGTAAAAATACATTTAGTAAAGTTCCTGGTGATTATGGAACTTCTGATTATCTTACAACTCGTGTTGTTGACGCAACTTCATATGTAGGATTTGGTCTTGGTGCTCAGTCGTTTGTTGGAAATTATTTGGCTTATAATCTTGGTTGTGACAATCATAAATTAAATAAATATTTTGATGCTATTGATAATAATATTTTGCCTATCAATGATATAGCTGACATGCCTATTGAAGAGGTTAGAGCAAAAGCTTTGTCGGTAATGTTTTATTTTGGATTTATTTCTCAAAAATCTTATAAAAATCGTTTTGGAAATGATTTTAAAGACGATTTTAAAGACGAAATTAAATATCTTCAAGAAAATGGTCTAATGGATTTTACAAATGATGATCCTGACAAATTTATGATTACAAATTATGGAGTGGAACATTTACCTGGCATTATTTCTCTTTTCTATTCTCAACGTTCTCAAAACGAAATGTTTGAACTTATTAAGAAAAAATATGATGAAACATCGTATGATGAAATTTTTCTAAAGAATTATAATAGAAAAGAATTTGATGCACCATCGGTAGCAACTGATATTGTGTTGATTAGTAAAGATAAGAAAAAAGTTCTTCTTATAACTCGTAGCGAAAATCCATTTGTTAATAAATTGGCACTTCCTGGTGGATTTTATCGTCCTGATGATGAGTCAATTAAATCATGTGCAATTCGTGAACTTAATGAAGAAACTTCTACTGCTATTGCTTCTGAACAATTGAAATTTATAAAAGTTTGTGACAAACCAAATCGTGATCCTCGTGGTTGGATTATTTCTATGGTTTATTCTGCAATGGTTGACGATGCTACAATTAAACCTAAAGCTGGTGATGATGCTGTTTATGCTCGTTGGTACAATATTTCAGACTTAACCAAAGAACAATTGGCGTTTGATCATTGGGACACTATTCAAGAAGTAATTTCTTTATAAGGTTTGATTGTAAATATTTTTTCTAATTATGAATATAAAAGTATCTGAAGAATTTTTAAAAATTATACCAAATTTTGCAGGTTGCGCACTTATTGCAAATGTTACAAATTCAGAATACAATGAAGATTTATGGAAAGAAATATCTTTGTTATCTTCAAATTTTCGTGAAATTTTAACAGAAGACACTATAAAATTAATACCTTCAATATTAGCAACTCGTGAGGCTTATAAAAAATTTGGTAAAGCTCCAAGTCGCTATCGTCCTGCAGCTGAAGCATTAATTCGTCGTGTTGTTAAAGGAGATGAATTGTATAAAATTAATACTCTAGCAGATTTAGTTAATCTTGCAAGTATGTTTTCTGGATATAGCATTGGTGGTTTTGATTTAGATAAAATTCAAGGTGATTTAGTTTTAGGAATTGGTAAAAATGGAGAACCTTACGAAGGTATCGGTCGTGGAATGTTAAATATTGAAAATCTGCCTGTTTATCGTGATAATATTGGTGGTGTAGGAACTCCAACAAGTGATAATGAAAGAACAAAAATTACATTAGAAACAACACACTTTTTATTATTAGTAAATGGCTATGATGGAAATAGAGAAGGTGTTCAAAATTGTGCAAATCATACCGAATTACTTATAAAAAAATATTGTTCTGCAACTGATATTAAATTTATTGAATATTAAAAAAAAAGAGGATTGAATTTCAATCCTCTTTTCATTTCAAAATTCAACATTATTTAACTACTGTTCCTGTCAATTTTAATTCATAAACATCATTTGGAGCATCTAAACTAAGAAAAACAGTTATTGATTTTTGAAATAACCCTTCTTCTTTTGCATCAAAAACTGTTGAAATAGAGCCTTTTTGACCTGGCATAATTGGCTTTTGATCGTATGTTAATTTTGTACATCCGCACGATGCTTCGGCTTTGGTTATCAATATAGGTTTGTCGCCTGTATTTTCAAATGTATATTCTACTTTTTGTGGATTATTCTGTTTTACATTACCAAAATCATATTCTGTTTTATCCCATTTTATTGTAGCTGCTTTATTTGTTGTTAATTCAGCCTTGTTTTGATTAGAACCATTCAACAAAAAATCATTCCATTGTGCAAATGCAGTTTGTGAATAAAATATTGATAATGCAAATAACGCTGTTATAATTAATTTTTTCATCGTTTTGTAATTTTTTAGTTTATAATTATTAGACGCATTACTTTTTCATTATGTTGTATCAATGTTTTTAAAAAAAGTTAAAAAATAAATTTTAATAAATAGGGGGTTCGTTATTTTATGTGTTTTATTAATGTAGAAAATTAATCTAAGAAAAACTTATGATTAACGTTATTTCTATAAAAAAGTTCATATATTTGCGGTCAAAAATACAATTGAATTCTAATTTGTTGAGATATGTTAAAAAATTTAATCCAAAAATTACATGCCCCAAAATGGGTGGTATTTTTTATTGATGTTTGTATAGTTTGTATATCTATTTTCATCAGTTACTTATTGAGGTTTAATTTCTCAATTTCAGAATCAATAAATCAAGGGTTAGCATTTGCTTTTGCTATAATTTTACCTATTAGAATTTTAGCTTTCTTAATATCCAAAACGTATGCAGGTTTAGTTAGATATACTAGTACTAATGATGCAATTAGAATTTGTGCTACTGTTTTCTTAAGTTCTGTGTTAATTTTCTCTGTTGATTTTGCTTTTAAACAAACAATTCCGATTTCCATTGTTATTTTAGAATGTATTTTATCTATAGCATTTTTAACTTTGTCTCGTTTTGTTGTAAAAGCTTTATATTTTGAATATAAAAATACAGAAACTTCTCGTCAAAATGTTTTGATTTTAGGTGCTAATGAGTTTGCTTTAACAACTAAACGAACTCTAGACCGCGATGCTGGTACTAATTATAATGTAGTTGCTTTTGTAGATCAAAACAATTTATCCATTGGTAAAAACATTGATGGTGTTAGTATTTTTGGAATCGAAAAATTAGAAGAACTTATTGATAGTAAAAAAGTTACTACTCTTATTTTCGCCGAACAAGTTGATAACAAAAAGTCTAAACAAGAAATAATTGATTGTTGTTTAAATAAAAATGTTAAAATTCTTTCTACACCAAACGTTTCTAAATGGACAAATGGTGAATTAAGTTTTAAGCAAATAAAAAATATCAAAATTGAAGATCTTTTGGAACGTGATCCAATAAAACTTGATGAATTAGAAATTCGTAAAGATATTGTAAATAAAGTTGTTATGGTAACTGGCGCCGCTGGTAGTATTGGTAGTGAAATTGTTCGTCAGTTAACCAAATTTAATCCTAAAACAATTGTTATTTTTGATCAAGCTGAATCTCCTTTATATGATTTGGAATTAGAATTAAGAGAAAAATATAAATTTGACAATTTTGAAATAGTTATTGGTAGTGTTACTGATAAAGTTAGATTAACTGCTACTTTTGAAGCTTTCCATCCTACTATTATTTATCACGCAGCTGCTTACAAACATGTTCCTATGATGGAAAACAATCCTTCGCAAGCTATTCAAAACAATGTTTATGGAACTAAACTATTAGCAGATTTTTCTGTAAAATATAATGTTGCCAAATTTGTTATGGTTTCAACCGATAAAGCTGTTAATCCTACAAATGTTATGGGGTGTTCTAAACGTATTTGCGAAATCTATACTCAATCTTTAAATAAACGTTTTAACACTAAATTCATTACAACGCGTTTTGGTAATGTTTTAGGTAGCAACGGTTCTGTTATTCCTCGTTTCAAAGCTCAAATTGAAAAAGGTGGTCCTGTTACTGTTACCGATCCAAAAATTACTCGTTTCTTTATGACTATTCCTGAAGCTTGTCAATTAGTTTTACAAGCTGGTACTCTTGGTAATGGTGGTGAAATATTTATTTTTGATATGGGTAAATCGGTTAAAATTATTGATTTAGCTAAAAAAATGATTAAACTTTCTGGTTTAACTTTAGGTAAAGATATTGCAATTACTTATACTGGGTTACGACCTGGTGAAAAATTATATGAAGAAGTTTTAAATGATAAAGAAAAAACTATTCCTACTTCTCACTCACAAATTATGGTGGCTAGAGTTAGAGAATATGATTTTGCTCAAGTTTCTTCTCAAATTTCTGAATTAATCGACTTAGTTAAAACTTGCGATAATTTTAGAATTGTTGCTAAAATGAAACAAATTGTTCCTGAATTTAAAAGCGAAAATTCTATATATGAAGAACTTGACACTTTAACTGATACTGTCGAAAACCAAGCTGAAATTTCTAAAGATAAAATTGTTGATAATAATAATTCAACTAAAAATAATTCTAATCAAATTGTTTTTGGTCTTAAAAATTCAGTTTCTATTGGCAAAAAATTCTCTTTAGTAAGATAAATATTTTAATTATCAGTATATTAATCCGCAAATTAAATTTTTGCGGATTTTTTTTTGTTATAATTTCTGAAAATTATAAATTAGCATTTCAAACATTTTAAAATTCACATTTTATGAAAATTCAATTTATTAAGTCATTTGCCTTATCTACAATGGCTTTGGCAACAACAATTTTGTTTTCTTCAAGTTGTGCTAATGCACAAAAAAAGAATGCAAATCAATCTTCTATTTCACAAAAAGCACCTAAGTATATTTTCTACTTTATTGGTGATGGAATGTCTTCTCCTCAGATTAATATGGCGGAAAAAGCTGTTACTGAAGAAGGTTTTCTTGATATTTTTAATTCTCTTACTGCAAATAAATATAATTTGCAACCAGGAAAATTAAATGTTCGTCAATTTACTGCTGCTGGAATGGCAAATACTAATGCTCGCAACAGATATATTACTTGTTCTGCTGCAGCAGCTACTGCTCTTGCTACTGGTAATAAAACAGACATTAATCGTGTTTCTATGAATGGCGAAGCTACTGCTCCTTTTAAAACTGTTGCAGAAATGGCTCGCGACAATGGTATGAAAGTAGGTATTATTTCAAGTGTTAGTGTAGATCATGCTACTCCAGCTTGTTTCTATGCGCATGTTGCTGATAGAAATAGTTATTCTCAAATTGATAGTTTTTTACTTGAATCTAACTACGACTTTTTTGGTGGGGGTTTTGTAAGATGGGATGTAAAAAATCATATAGGGCTTGATGCTTATAAAAAAGCTATTAAAGATAAAGGTTATAAATTTGTTAATTCTAAAGCCGCTTTTCAAGCATTAAAACCTTCTGATGGAAAAGTAATTGCAACTATAGAACGTAATTCTACTATTGGTTCTAATCCTGATGATAGTGCTCTTCCTTATAATATTGATTTAGGTTTACAAAAAACTGAGAACGATCAAATTGTTTTAGCTGAATTTGTTGAAAAAGCTATTGAAATGCTTTATAATGATAAAAAAGGTTTTTTCATTATGACAGAAGGGGGCAAAATTGACTGGGCAGACCATGCAAATGATGCTGTTTCTAATGTTTATGAAACTATTGCTCTTGACCGTGCTATTGGCGTTGCTTTAGAATTTTATAAAAAACATCCTGACGAAACTCTTATTGTTTTAACTGGTGACCACGAATGTGGTGGTTTAACGTTAGGGTTTGCTGGTACTGGTTATGAATCTGCTTTTAAATTTATGAAAAACCAAAAAATTTCTTATTATTCTTTCTCTGACTCGGTTAAAGTTTATTCTAAACAAAAACAATCTTTTGATTTTGTTTTAGATAAAGTGCAAAATTATTTTGGTCTTGGTAATAAAGAAATAGGTTTAGGTCTTTCTGATTTTGAACAAAAACGTTTAAAAACTGCATACGAACTTGCTTTTGAGCGTAATTTAAATAATATGTCGTTCCAAGAATTAAAACTTTATTATGGAACATACGAACCTGTAACTGTTACAGTTACACATATTCTTGATAATAAAGCTGGTGTTGATTGGGCAAGTTTTTCTCACACTGCTTTACCTGTTCCTGTTTTTGCTATTGGTGTTGGTGCTGAAGTGTTTAATGGCTATTACGACAACACTGATATTCCAAAAAGAATTATGCAATTAGCTCAATTTAAATAATTGAGATTTTTATTATTTTAGCGGTGGATTTCAAATTCGAAGTCCACCGTTAATTTTTTATAGTTATGAAAATTCCTACAAATTTTGTTGATCGAAGAAACTTAATATTTATAATATGTGTTTCAATAATAATTGTTGTATTAATTTGTATACCAACTGGATTTGAAAATCCAGAATTAACAGAAAACTACCAATACGAAAAAGCAGAAGTTATTTCTGTTGATAATACTAATGTTAATACTATTGCTGTTGTAACTATTGGAAATCAATTAGTTGAATTAAAAATATTATCAGGAAAATTCAAAGGACAACAATTTAGTGCCGAAAATGTTTTGAATGGTCAAAAAAATATTGACAAAATTTTTAAAGAAGGTGATAATGTTTTAGCTGTAATCAATACTGATGAATCTGGAAATCAGGTTATTGGTGTTAGAGCTGCTGATTTTTATCGTAGTGGAATCGAAATATTTTTAGTTGTAATTTTTGTAATCGCATTATTAGCTTTTGCTGGTTTTACAGGTGTAAAAGCTATTTTATCTTTCATTTTTACAGCTTTAGCATTTTGGAAAATTTTATTACCTATGTTTTTAAAAGGTGTTAGTCCTATTCCTGCTGGATTAATTTTATCTTTTGTAACATGTTCTGTTATAATACTTTTAGTTGCAGGCGTCTCAAAAAAAGGTCTCACTGCAATGTTAGGAGCTTTTGCGGGTGTTGCTTTTACTGCTTTTGTTTCCATTTTTTCTAGTAAATGGTTTATGATACCAGGAACTGTTCAAGATTATTCTGAAGCATTGATTTACAGTGGTTTTAGTTTAAACCTTTCTGAAATTTTTATTGCAACAGTTTTTATTTCTGCTTCGGGAGCTTTAATGGATGTGGCTACTGACATTGCTGCTTCTATCGATGAAATTCATTCTCGTTTGCCTAATCTTCCTTGTAAAGAATTAATGATTTCTGGATTTAAAATTGCTCGTCCTGTTATTGGTTCTACCACAACTACTTTACTTTTTGCTTATTCTGGAGGTTTTATGTTTGCTTTCATGGCGTTTATGGCTAAAGGTATGCCGTTTGTTAGCATTATGAATTCTAATTATATTTCGGCTGAAATGCTTCACACTATGGTAGGTAGTTTAGGTCTTGTTTTAACTGCGCCGTTAACTGCTGTGATTGGTGCTTTTATTTATGGCAATTCTAAAAAGTAAAATTTTTTAGAATATGTTTTTATATAAAATAAATAATCTTTATATTCGTGTATTATTAAAATATATCAAATTATGACAAAAGACGAATTAAAAGACCTTTTGATGAATCGAAAAAATTCTTCTCTTATTTTAAGTGACGAAGAAATTCAAAAGGCATACGATTTTTGTGAAGGTTACATGAAATTTATGTCTACGGCAAAAACTGAACGTGAAGTCAACGTTTTTGCTATTAATGAAGCTAAAAAGAAAGGATTTAAACAATTCAATTTTGGCGATAAGGTTAATGTTGGAGACAAAATTTATTTTGACAATCGTGGCAAAGCTGTTATTTTGGCTGTTATTGGTTCTGATAGTTTAGAAAATGGAGTTAATTTAACTGCTGCTCATATCGACTCGCCTAGACTTGATTTAAAGGAAAATCCTCTTTATGAACAAGATGAATTGGGATTTTTTAAAACTCATTATTACGGTGGTATTAAAAAATATCAATGGACTACTGTTCCTTTGTCGCTTCATGGGGTTATCATTAAAAAAGATGGCGAAAAAGTTATTGTAAACATTGGTGAAGATGAAAACGATCCTGTTTTTGTTGTTACTGATTTGTTGCCTCATTTAGCTCAAAATCAAATGAAACGTCCTGCTTCTGAAATTATTAGAGGTGAAGAACTTAATATTTTGATTGGTGCTAATT
Organism: Bacteroidales bacterium; assembly: GCA_024413595.1. Classification (GTDB taxonomy): domain Bacteria; phylum Bacteroidota; class Bacteroidia; order Bacteroidales; family UBA3824; genus UBA3824. Next base: position 68,743 of record JAKSUC010000009.1, on the reverse strand, counting down.
GTGTTAAAGGTGAAGATTTAAATAATAGAGTTAAAGCTAACATTTTACAAATCCTTAACAAAAAATATGGAATTATCGAAAGTGATTTGTTAAATGCTGAATTAGAAGCTGTTCCTTGTTACAAAGCTAAAAATGTTGGTTTTGATTGTAGTATGATTGGTGCATACGGTCATGATGATAAAGTTTGTGCTTATCCTGAACTTTGTGCTATTTTAGATATTCAAAATCCTAAAAAAACTGCTGTCGCTATTCTTACTGATAAAGAAGAAACTGGTAGCGATGGAAATACTGGTTTAAATTCTAGTTATTTAAAATATTTTCTTGAAGATTTAGCTGCCACTTTTGGTGCAAATCCAAGATTAATGTTCTCAAATTCAAAATGTTTGAGTGCTGACGTTAATTCTGCTTTTGATCCAACTTTCCCTGACGTTTTTGAAAAAGCTAATTCTTCTTTCTTAAATTATGGTGTTGTTGTAACTAAATTTACTGGTGCGCGTGGCAAATCTGGCACTTCTGATGCTAATGCTGAATTTGTTGCTGAAATTCATCATTTATTTGACAATGAAAATGTTATTTGGCAAAATGGTGAACTTGGTAGAGTCGATTTAGGTGGTGGCGGAACTGTTGCTCTTTATATGGCTAATTTAAATATCGATACTATCGACGTTGGTGTTCCTGTTTTATCAATGCACGCACCTTTTGAAATCGTTTCTAAATTAGATACTTACATGGCTTACAAAGCCTTTTATGTTTTCCAAAAATAATTTTTTAGGCGGAATTTTTTCCGCCTTTTTTATTCTTTTTTTAATGAAAAATTTGACTTTAAATTTATTTTTGTCATTTTGTAAGATTGGAGCTTTTACTTTTGGTGGTGGTTATGCCATGATTTCTATGGTAAAAGATTGTTTAGTTGACAAAAACAAATGGATGACTGAAGATGATTTTTGGGATTGCATTGCTCTTGCTCAAGCTCTTCCTGGCGTTTTTGCTATAAATATGGCTCTTTACACAGGTTTAAAAATTAATGGAAAAACTGGTGCAGCTTCTGCTGCCTTTGGTGCAATGTTACCTAGTTTTATTATTATTGTTGTTATTGCTTCTTTTTTCGCTGATTTAAATAGTTATGAATCAGTGGCTAAAGTTTTCGCTGGAATTCGTCCTTGTGTTATTGCTTTGATTTTTTCTCCGGGAATTGCAATGCTAAAAAAATCTAAATTGACAATCAAAACTCTTTGGTTACCAATTATTTCTTTATCTTTAATTTGTTTTCTTGGTGTTTCGCCAATTATTGTTATTATGGTAGCTATTTTATTGGGAATTATCTCTGCTCGAATTAGTTACAATAAAATCAAATAGTTTTTAGAAATGATATATTTACATTTATTTTGGGTATTCTTTAAAATTGGATTATTCGGTTTTGGTGGTGGTATGGCTATGATTTCTATGATTAGAATGGAAGTTGTTGACAATTATAATTGGTTATCTGCCAATGAATTTACAGATTTGTTAGCAATTTCACAAATGACACCTGGACCAATTTCTATTAATACTGCCACTTTTGTAGGACATACGCAAGCTGGAATTTTAGGTTCTGCAATTGCAACTTTTGCTCTTTGTTTGCCTTCTATTTTGTTAATGATTGCTGTTTTGTTATTGTTTTTTAAGCATAAAGACTCTCCATACGTAAAAAAAACTATGGATTTTCTTTTACCTGTAATTTCTGGTTTAATTATCGCAGCTGCTATCTTAATGTGTGATGCAAATTCTTTTGCTACTCCAATTAGTTTATTGATTTTCGGTTTTTCTTTAACTGCACATTATTTTTATAAAGTAAATCCAATAGTTTTGATAGTGATTTCGGGTGTGGTGGGATATATATCAATGTAGTAAGTATTTTTATTAAAATACTTACTACATTTTAATTTACAATCTTGCTTTTTCTTCGCTATTAGAATTTATTACTTTGTTGGCATCTTTATTAAACCAATTGCCTAATTTCCATTTTATTGTTAATTGAACATATTGGTCGTCATAATAATTATCATAAACCATTTTTATTCCGTTGCTATTGTAGTGATATTTTTGTTTTGAGGTTTTAAAAATGTCATTACATGAAATTCTGAATGTTAAATTTTTAGTATACAAAAATGTTAATGCCATTGATGCATTAAAAATATTTTCTCTTTCTCTATAATTATCTAATCCCGGAAAATAATTATCAAAATTTATAGCTAAGATAAATTTAGGTGATAATGTAATGTTATTTTGATTTGATAATGAATAATACCAACCATTACGATTTTCAAATATGTCAGTTTTAAATTTAAAATCACTATAATTCACATCGGCTGATATTATAGAATTGATTTTTCTTGTATTTAAATTGTAATAAATATTTAAACCTAAAGATTTTTCATCCAAATAATTGTCGGCTTTTTCAATTTCGTTTTGAATATTTATTGGGTCTAAAATCACATATCTACCAAATTTATTATCAATTGTTTTATAATAAGTATTTATGCTTAATTTATTTGAAAATAAATAAGTTAATTCAAGATTATTAATATAATCAGGTTTTAAATATGGATTACCTTCACTATAATTATAATTTGTTATATACCATCTAAACGGATCTAATAGTTCAAATTCTGGTCGCTCTATTCTGCGTGAATAATTAATTTGAACCCTATTATTTTGATTTATATTATATCCTAAATATGCTGTTGGAAAAAAGTCAAAATTTTGGATATCAGATTTTGAGTCAATTTCTGTTTCGCAATTTTCAGCTCTAACACCAAGTTTAAAAGATAATTTGCTTAATTGTTTTTCTAAACTGAAATATAATGCGTTGTTGGTTTCTTTATAATAATAATTGTTTGTTAAAATATCATCTTTGGTTGAGTATGCCAATTTATATCCAGTACATAAATCAAGACCAAGCCATTTATAATTAAAATCTATTTGAGAAGTTATAATTTTGTATCTGAATTTGTTTTCGTTTCCTCGTTTCGAATATAAAGGAAAATTTTCATCTAAATAAACAAAATCTTGCAAAATATTTTTATCAAAATCATCTAAAGTAATTGAATTCCAAATTCTTTCATTATTATTCTCATTATTAATGTAACCTCCGCTAATAAATAATGTATTATCATTGTTAAATTTATGACTATATGTAATATCACCTATTATAGAATTCTTTTTTTGTGTAGTAATTCCAGAAGTTAACATTATTGAGTCTAAATTATTTTCTTTATTATAATAATTTGTAATATTTTTAATATCAGTGTTTTTGTCTTTGTTTTTGATACCAAATTGAAAATTTGCAGTAATTTGATTTTTTGAATTAAAGTTGTAAGAAAAATCAAAGGTCGCATTATTATAATCTGTTGTATATTTTCTTGGATTATATGTTTCAACAGTTTCATTTGCATAATAGTTTGTATATTGACATTTATTTAGTGTATTATATTGACCACCAATAATAGAAGTTTCAAAATCAAATTTTTTACCATGATAATTTACAAAACCAGAACTAACATTTGACCAATATTCACCTTTAATAGTATAATTTGCAAAATTAGCTTTCCAACCAGGAGCAATTTTTTTAGAGGTATTAATTTTAATAATTCCTACATTTTTTTCTGCACTATATTCCGAAGGCGGAGTTGACATAATTTCTACTTGAGAAATATCTTCAGGTGGTATTGAATTTAAGTAATTTATCAAATCATTTCCTGATAATCTAACTTGATGATTATTAATATAAACCAACGCAGACTCTTTTCCAAAAATATTAATATTATTATCACTAACTTTTAATGTAGGCATTTGTGATAATATTTGTGAAAAATCTTGACCTTCAGTTTTAAATTGATTAATATGTATAATTAGTTTATCAGAATGAAGTTCAATTCCACTTTTTTTACCTACAATTTCTACTTGATCAATTTCGGAAGTTTTTTCTTCAAGAACAACATTTATTGTAGTTTGGTTATTTATTAAAATCTCTTTTGTTTCAAAAGACACATGTGTAATTACAAGAGTATCATTTTGTTTTGCAGAAATAATAAATTTTCCATCCGCATCGCTTAAAACAGCTTGATAAGTATTTTTTATATTTATATAAGCACCAAAAATACCTTTATTGTTGTTGTCGAGAATAGTTCCTGATATTGTAAATTCTTGAGCATTACAAATATTAATGATAAATATAAGTAGAAAAGTTATAAATATTTTTTTCAAGATTGTTGTTTTTTGAAAGTTTATAATTAGTACCCGGAACAGGACTCGAACCTGCACACCTTTCGGCATTAGAACCTGAAACTAACGCGTCTACCAATTTCGCCATCCGGGCGATTTTTATGTTTGCAAAGATACATATTTTTATTATATTTGAATCTAATTTTTTGGCAATGAATCAGAATTTTTTATCACTTAATGCTAATATTTTATCAAAATTAGAAATTTTTATTTTGTATAATATTTCTATTTTGCCTAATAATTGGTATAGTATAAAATATTTTTTTAACTTTTTAGATTTAAAATCTGATAGCAATCAAGCTGTTGATATTTTTAATTCTATTCATGAATTATCTAAAAAAGGTTGGTTGTTTTTTAATAAAGATTGTTTTTTAATGAATGATTTTTGTAAACAAACTTTATTTAATTTTTCTAAACCTAATTTCAAATACATTAAAAATATTGTTAATAAATTATCTGTTTATTTTGCTGATTTTAAATTTAATAATCGAAATTTTGAATATGAAGATATTGCTATTAATATTTTTGAATATATCAAAAAGCCTACTAAACAAATTGCTATTTTAGCTCATAATTTTTCGCAATATTTCAATAAATTTAAACAAAAATCTCTTGCCTTAAAGTATTCTGATTTAGCCGTTAAAATTCAGACTGAAATTGATGATAATGATGATGATTTATGTACTTTTTATGCTGAAAAGGCTAATATTTTAAATTCTAATGGAAAATATAGTGAAGCTATTGATACGGGTATTAAATGTTTAGATTTTTGTGTTATTAATAATAATGTTAATAAAACTAAAACATACGCTTTGGCTTTGTGTTATAGCGTTTTATCTTCTGCGTGGAATTGTCTAAAAGATTATAATAAATCATTGATTTATTCTTTGTTAGCAATTAAATTTGGTGAAGATAATAATGTTAAAAATTTTTCTCAATCTTCTATTTTTAATAATCTTGCTATTTCTTATTTTAAAATCAATGATTTTATAAATGCTAAAGATTTTATAATTAAAGCTTTTCTTGAATTTTGTTACGAAAATGGACATAAACCTAATTTATTTTCTAAATTATATCTTCGAAAATTTTATTATCAGTTTAGATTTCGTCTGTATACTTTTTTGAAAAAATAACATTTATTAACAATTCTATATTTTTAAAAATCAATTTGTTATATTTTTTTTTGAAGAAAAAGTGAAAAAAACTCATTTTTTTTTATGGAATTTCATGCCTTTTTTCATCTATATAGTGAAGAGTTTTTCAAACGATAATTAAAATCATTTAATCAGGCGAGCCAAAGCATAGACAGCCAAATACACAACTTAATATAATCTAAAATATTGAATAACAATTCATAGCTTTGGCGAGTTCTGATTTTTTAACAGAATTTTTTCATATTATAAATATTGTTTTTGATAGGAAGTTACATATTTGTACTTCCTATTATTTTTGATTAGCTGTTAATTTATTATCTTTCATTCGTTCAACATATTGTTGAATTATTGCTTTCATTTGATTTTCCATAAATTCTAATTGTGGAAATTCTTCTTTTTGGGATATTAAATTATTTTGTAGTGTTATATCTTTTTGATAATCAAAAATTCCAAATAATTTATCGGCTTTATATTGAATCATTAATGTATCAAGATAATATTGTGATGTTCCATTTAAATCATTGAATACATAATTTATATATCCTGTTGAATCACTTTCTAATATGTTTTTACCAAATGTAAAATATGATTTGTTATAATTAATTAAATTTAATAGGGTAGGAGTTATGTCCATTTGTTGTATAATTCGTTGATTATCAATTTTTTTAGGCAACATTCCATTTGGCGTATAAAAGAAAATTGGAATTAAAAATCTTCCGCATTCTCCTTGATATTCGTCAAGAGCTCCTGGTCCTGTATGATCGGCGGTAAATACAAATATTGTATTATTATACCAATCATAATTTTTTACTTTTTCAAAATATTGTTTTAATGAATAATCTGCATACGAAATTGCTTTGTGCATTGGTATTTTTCCTTCTTTAAATTTTCCTTCATATTTTTCTGGAACTTTATATGGTTGATGACTTGATGCTGAGAATATTGTTACAAAAAATGGTTTTCCTTCTTTTGATATTTTATCTGTATTTTCGGCAAAATAATCAAAGAATGGTTCGTCCCAAATTGCCCAAGTTCCATCAAAATCGGCATCGTTGTTATATTCTGTCATTCCATAATAGTCTTGATAACCAACAGCATTAGCAAATCCTTTAAATCCTAATGATGTATTTGGTGCTCCATGAAAAAATGCACAATAATATCCTTCATTTTTCAACATTTCTGGCAATCCTTGTAATGTGTTGTTGGCATAAAAATAATAGCAATATGGTTCTTTGTATCGTGGAATTCCTGCTAATACTCCTGGCATACAATCTACTGAACGAATGCCATTGGCAAATGAATATTCAAAGGCAAAACTTTCTTTAATTAATGAATCTAAAAATGGTGTATAACCTTGATAATCAGGAATATTTTTATTAAAAATACTTGTGTATTCTCTGCTAAAACTTTCCATGATGATTAATACAATGTTATATTTTTTTATTTGATTGGTTGAATCTGGGATTATTATTGGATTAAAATATGAATCTAATTCTTCGCTTTTAAAGAAATTTGGATTTTTGTATCCACTTTTGTGAATTGTTGTTATTAATGTAAATGGTGTATTTAAAACAATGGCTGTGTGTGATGGTTTATTACAATAAATATCAGCTACATCCATTCGCATTGGGTGCATTTTTAATCCAAATCCTCCACGTGCGCCACCTATTGCTAAGAAAATGGCTAAACACATTATTATTGAGTTACTTATATAATATGATTTTCCCGCTAAATAATGATATTTGTTGTCTTGTTTTTTTATTGGATTATAATAAAATATTATTAAAATTAAAACTGAAGCAATTCCAAATAACCAAACTTCCCAATTTTGGGTTAATGTATTTAAGAGAATTGTTCCAATATTGGTTTCGTTTCCAAATTCTGAAAAAAATGTTGATGTTGTTCGTCTGCCTCCAAATTCATAATATACTACATCTGCTACATTTGCCAAGATGAATGGTATATTTACTATCAAAAATATGAATTTTACTATTTTTTGATATTTTATTGTATCTCTAATTTTTGAAGGTATTGTTTGTAACAATATGCAAATCAAATTGATATAACATAATGAACTTATATCAAATCTTAAACCTCCAAAACATATTGTCATCATTTCTGATAAATCTACATCAGAAAATGCACTTTTATATTCAAAGAAAAAAAACAAGCGTTCAGCCATGTATAAAATCATGGCTAATAGCATGTTAATTGTCATTATTATGACAGGTTGAGATTTTAAATCTCTAAATAAATTTTTCATATTTTTGCTTTTGATAGAAATTTGATTAATCAACAATTTTTTATTAATCTAATTCTTCAACTTTTCTTTCTAAAATATTGGCAGCTAATGTGTCTCCAGCTTGAATTATTGCACATAAAGGACATAAATCACGTGCTGTATTTAAACATGCTTTAAGTTCTGCACTTTGAAAAGGTAAATCCCACGCAGTCATGTGCCAACGTATTGCCATTATTTCATAATCACTCATAGCTAGTCCACATCTAAGTAGCATTATTACAGATTTTTCGCCATGTCCTAATGGAAAATTTGAATAATCTAAGTCAAATCCTGGTACATCTTGCCATACTCCGTTTTGATCTTTTTGTCGTTTTACTACTTTTTTGTAAATATCTGATTTACAAACATCATGAAGCAATGATGATATGATTATACTATCGTCGGGACATTCTTCTTTTAATTCTGGTTGAAATTCTGCCATCATGTCTCTAACTTTTAATGAACATTTATAAACATTTAATGAATGTTCTAAAAGTCCGCCATCATAATTTAAATGATGTTTGGCTGACGCTGGTGCGTCAAAAAATCCTAATTCTTCTATCTCTTCAATAACTTCTTCTATTCCATCTCGTTTGGTTGATTTAAGAAGTTGAATAAATTCTTGTTTTTGTAAATCGTTTTTCATTTGTAAAATTTTTTTGATTGTTTGAGTTTTTGTGATTTTGTTATGTTATTGTTCTAATTTATAGTTTTGATTTATTATTTTTAATTTGACTAAATCTTCCATTGTTATTGAGGGTAAGGTACTTCCATTTATCATTTTATTTACAACTAATTTTCCACAATTAAGTGCATCTTCTTGATTTTTGAATGTATGATTACCTTCTACTGCTGGTATACATTTTTGGTTTATTAGTTTTTTGTTGTCAACAAATATTATGTAACCCCAACCACTATCTATTGCTTGTGTTTCTAGATGAAATTTGCATCCGCCAACTTCTACTGTATCAAATATATACGTTTCGGTATTTTGGTTGTTGGCTTTATTTAAACATGAAACAAAACTAATAAACAATATTGTAATTAACGCTATTTTTTTCATTTTTTTAGAAAATTTTGCTCAATATATATGATCTATTTGTTGTCCATTGTGAAATTGGAATTATAAATCCTGTGTTTATATAAAATAATGTTTTGGGTTGACATTCGTAAGGTTTTATTTTCTGTTTGTTAACTTTATCTCCAATTACTATTTCATAATCTTTTTTCAAGAAATTTTGTGGCATTATAGAAAATTTCATGTTAAATAGTTTGTAGTTAAATCCTACAAAAATTGGTGTTGAAAATGAGTTGTAACATTCTTTATCTTGTGCTTTTTTTACTGTTTTTGAATTTCCTTTAAGTTTTTGACTTGTTATTAGTTTTAGATTTAAATTAAATTGTCCTCCTACAAAAAAGTATCCTTGATTATTATATATTTGATGTCCAAATTTTAATAAAACGGGAATTCCAAGACAACTTATTCTGTTTGTTTCTTTTAATTCTATTGCTTTATCGGCTGAATAAAATAATGCTGAAGTTCCATAAGATGAATAATTTACGCCAAAAACTAAACCTATTTTGTCGTTATCAAAATCGTGATGAAATTGAAGTCCAAAATTATATCCTGGGGTATATTGTATATTTTGCGCTGGATAAACTGCTATATTTCCTTCGCCAATATTTACAAATCTATTTAGTAGTGTGTCTGGTGCACCTGCAAAATTATGGTTCATACTTAATTCTAGTGCAAAATAATTAAATTCCCATCTGTATTGTGCTTTTACACTTATTGACGATAATATTATGCAAATTATTATTATTATATTTTTTTTCATTTTTTTATATTTTTTGAAAGTTAAGGACGGTATACCCACATAAAGTTTGAATATTTTACTCCTGCATTATTTCCGAGATAACCACCTCCTATGTATCCTCGGTCGTTTACATTTAATGAAAATGCTCGTGATACTGCTGGTGATATTGATTGTGTTTTATCACTTGGGTCATCTTGATATTCTCCGTTTTTATAATCAGCACATTGTGTCCATTTATCATTATAGGCGTCGTATTTATAAAAATCTGAATATAACCCATTTTCATCTTCTCCTGTTCCATAATATCCATATCCATTTATTGAAAATGTTGCACCAAAACTTCTTGGATTGCCTGGAAATGGTTTTTTCTTGGTCCATGTAAAATAATACGGAACATCTTTTCGTCCTGGATTTACAAAACTACATTGAATTGTTTCGTTAAAATATGTTCCATAATTACTTTTTCCTCCTACTATATATGCTTGATTTTGAATTACAAATACTGATGCTCCTGTTCTATATCCAAAATCAAAGTTGTCTGTCATTTGTTCAAAATATCCTCTACTTGGATTTGGAAAATTATTATGATCTCGGTCCATCAAAAAGATATAAAAATCTTGATGACAAGCATCTAAAGCATTTGAGCCTAGTCCTACAAATCCACAATCGTCTAGTGTAAATCCTATTGCTCCTGTTCGTTCGTTTCCTGGAAATACTAAATCACTATAAATTTTCCCATTATTTTCATATTTTACTTGTTCCCACTTTTGTTTTTGAATATCATATACATAAAAATCTTTTTCATATCCTCCTTTTCCTGTTGCATCTGAACATCCTAATCCTACATATATACATCTAACTTTTTCTCTACTTTCTTTATCTTCGTAATTTAATGCAAAAGCAACAGCGCCCCATCTGCTTTTTCCTGGAAAATTTCGTAATTGTTCTATTTTGCCTGTTGAACTATTTATTGTGTAAAAATCATTATAACAATTACTTGCGTTTCTTCCTAATCCAAAATATGTTACTGTATCATTTCCTTGAACCAATGTTACTGAAATTCCATCTGCGCGTGATTGTGGATTGATTGTTCCATTATCAAACCATTCATCATGTGGTATTGAGGTTTTAAATTTTGTTTGTATTGGATTATAACCTACTGTTCCATTTGATGTTATAACAAATGAACGAACACTATAATCTGTTTCGTGTATTAAATTATAAATTGATGATTTAAATGAATTTCCACTTTCTACGTTGGTTTCAAACATTGTACAATTTGATGAGTCTGAGTTTATTGTTGGTAACGTATTTCCTTTTGTCCAACAATGTCCATAACGTATTATTTCATTGGGCGATGCGTATTCAAATGAGCCATTTATTATGGCAATATCATCTGTTACTTGTATTATTGAATCTGAAAATGCTGAACTTTCTAATATTGATCCTGAATTTGTGACAAAAGCGTTTTTATAAAATACTCGATAATCTGAAAATAATTGGTCGTCAGCATTACAACCTATTAATAATAAAGCCGCTACGGTTATTGAAGAGAATAGCTTTTTCATATTGTTATTTTATAACTTATTTTTGGTTGCAAAATTATAAAAAATATTGTTGTTTGACAACTAATCAGATAGAATAAAAAATCTCGATAAAAAAATCGAGATTTTTTATGTTTTATTCAAATAGTTCTGTAGAAAGGTATCTTTCTCCTGTATCTGGTAATATTACAACAATGTTTTTATCTTTGTTTTTATTATTTTGTGCCAATTCAATTGCTGCCCAAACTGCTGCTCCTGAAGATATGCCAACTAATAAGCCTTCTGTTTTACATAATTGTCTGGCGGTTTGTATTGCATCATTTCCTGCTATTGGCATAATTTTGTCTACTACTTTTGAATTGTATGTTTTGGGAATAAAATTAGCTCCAATTCCTTGTATTTTGTGAGAACCTGCTTTTCCTCCTTCTAAGATAGGCGACTCTTTGGGTTCAACGGCAACTATTTCTATGTTTGTATTGTGTTTTTTTAATCCTTCTCCTACGCCTGAAATTGTTCCTCCACTTCCAACTCCAGCTACAAATATATCAACTTTTCCATCTGTATCTTTCCAAATTTCTTCGGCTGTTGTGGTTATATGAATTTGTGGATTTGATTGATTTTCAAATTGTTGAAGTATTATTGAGTTTTTAATTTCTTTGTTTAATTCTTGTGCTCGTTTTATAGAACCTGCCATTCCGTCTTTTCCTGGAGTTAGTTCTATTTTTGCTCCGTATGCTTTTAATAACTTTTGGCGTTCTATGCTCATTGTTTCGGGCATTGTAAATATTGCTTTGTAACCTTTTATTGCTGATACTAAAGCAATTCCAACTCCTGTATTTCCACTTGTAGGTTCAATTATTGTTGCCCCTTCTTTTAATAATCCTTTTTTTTCTGCATCTAGTATCATTGACATCGCTGCACGATCTTTTATACTTCCGCCTGGATTAAATGACTCTATTTTTACTAATATTTTGGCTGATAGTTTGTATTGTTTTTCAATTTTTGTTAATTCTAATAGGGGAGTGTTGCCTATTAATTCTGTAATTTGTTTTGCTATTTTTGACATGATAATTAATTTCTTTAATTTAATATCTAATAAAAAAGCCTCAAATTATTCATTTGAGGCTTAATTTATTTTATTTTTTGAAATTATTTCTTTGTATATACAACGTCTGAGCCAAATGAATCAGTAACTGTTAATTCGTTTCCTTGAATTTTGTAAGCTAATTTCATTGGGTCGGTATTTCCTGTGTATAATATTGAAAGTGTGTCGTTTTTAGCTTCGTATGTAAAATCCATTACTGTACTTTCGCTAACAATATATTTTCCATTGGTAGCATCGGTAAAATCATATACGTAGCTGTCGTGTGCCCATTGTCCGATTAATGAATTTGAAGATGCTTCTGATGAACCTGTATTAGAACTACTTCCGCCACAAGATGCTAATGCTGCAATACTTAATGCTGCACAAGCTAATGCAATAATTTTTTTCATATTATTTAGTTTTTAAATTAATTATGTGAAAACTTAAAAAATGTTAAATTTTTCAATTGCAAATTTAATGAGTTTATTTAAATTATCAACTTTTTTCTAGATTTTTTTATTTTTTATTTTCTCTTATAATCAAATAAAATGTAATAATTTTTTATGTTATTATATAAACATTGCTAAATATAATGGTAAAGTAATTTTGTTTTAGCAATGAATTTAATGAAGTTGTTTTTCTGTAATTTTTCGTTTTAACATAACAATTTTAATATGTTATAAGTTTTAATGCATATTTTCGGTATATTTTCAAATGCAAATATGCATATTTTCGGGTAGTTTTTCAATAGTTTTATGCTGATTTTTTAGTATTTTTTTGAATAAAATTTTTTTTATCTAAAGTTTATTTATTAATATTTGTAATATATTAAATATCTTATAATCATGGCAATGAACGAATATGTAATGGTTGCGCCTCAAGTTACTCATCTTAGTGATTGGGTAAAAGGGCAAATTATTGATATCGAAGAAAATCCATTTAGAGGTATTGTAATTACTGTTCGACTTGACATGGTGATATTTTTTGGGATGTTGAATCAAGTTTTAAAAAAGTAATTTAAAATGTTTGCTTTAAGTTTTGATTTTTTTACCTCTCTGTTTAAGAATTAATTTTTCTACTTTATCATTTTTCTATTTTCTCTCATAATTAGCCAAATAGAAATTAACGTACATATAAATTCTGTAATTGTTATTGAACTCCACATACCTTTTTCTTGAAATAGTTCTGATAAAATTATGGTTAATGATATTGGTAAAATCAAACTTCGTAAAAGCATTAACCAAAGTGAATATTTATTGTTGTTGATACTTTGAAAATATACTGCTGTACATATACAAATTCCCATCATTGCAAATGCTGGTAGATATAATTTTAAGGCAAATATTGATATTGTTAATAATTCTTTGTTGGTATTTTCAAATATTGTAACAAATTGTTCTGTAAATATATATCCCAAAATTACAAAAATAACACCATAAATTGTTGATATTATTATAGAATATTTTCTAAATGAAATCATTCTTGAATATAATTTTGCTCCATAACAAAAACTTATTAATGGTTGCGCTGCTTGTGTTATGCCCATTAATATGCTGATAAATATTAATATCCAATTTTGAATTATTGTGTAGGCTGATGCGCCTATGGTTGAATAAAATTTTGTTGAAAAATATATAAATACAAATGTTTCTATGCCTGATGCACTTTCTAAAATAAATGAACTTAATCCATTTTTGAATATTGCTAATATATAAGGTGTATGAAAATTTGAAATTTTTGTTCGTATTCTCAATTTTTTGTAATAACTATAACTAAAATTGATTAAAAATGTTATTGATTGACAAATTGCTGTGGCTAATCCTGCTCCAAACATTCCCATTTCAAATCCATATACAAACAAAAAATCTAATATTACATTTGAAATAGCACCAATTATTGTTGAAATCATTGCAATTTTGGGATATCCTTCGTTTTTCATAAAGCAACCCATTAATATATTGAGCATTATAAATGGATAACCCCATAAAATACATTTTGAATATTCTATTACAAATGGCAAACTAAGTGAATCACTTCCTAGAAATATTGATATTTCTTCTATATAAATATTACCAAGAATTGCTATTGTTACACCAAAAATTACTGTAAGAATAAATGAAGTTGAAAAATATTTATCTGAATTTTCGTATTTTTTTTCGCCTAAGGATATTGAAAACAAACTTCCTCCTCCAACTCCAAACATATAACCTAATGCAAATGCTGTCATTAATATTGGTGTTGCTATTCCTAATGCAGCAAGTGCTATTGGTCCAAGTTTTTGTCCAACTACAAATGAATCTACAAATGCGTATACTGCAATTAATGTCATTGCTGTTACACATGGTATTAAATATTTGGTAAATATCTTAAAATCAGAATATTCACTATTTATAATGTCTATTTTTGAATTCATTGAATTGGCTTTAACTTAGTTAATATTATTGTTTGTAAATAAAAATTTCTTGACAAAAAAAACCGTGTAGAATTTCTACACGGTTAAATTATTATTTAGTAAAAAACTAAATTACATAGCTTGAGCAACAGCAACTGCAACAGCAACTGAAGCACCAACCATTGGGTTGTTACCCATTCCTAAGAATCCCATCATTTCAACGTGAGCTGGAACTGATGATGAACCTGCGAATTGAGCATCTGAGTGCATACGTCCCATTGTGTCGGTCATACCATAAGAAGCTGGACCTGCTGCCATGTTGTCTGGGTGAAGTGTACGTCCTGTACCTCCTCCTGATGCAACTGAGAAGTATTTTTTACCTTGAAGGATACATTCTTTTTTGTATGTACCTGCAACTGGATGTTGGAAACGTGTTGGGTTTGTAGAGTTACCAGTGATTGATACGTCTACACCTTCTTTGTGCATAATTGCAACACCTTCACGAACATCATTTGCACCGTAGCAACGAACGCCACCACGAACA
This sequence comes from Bacteroidales bacterium, assembly GCA_024413595.1. Lineage (GTDB taxonomy): Bacteria > Bacteroidota > Bacteroidia > Bacteroidales > UBA3824 > UBA3824. Next base: position 53,664 of record JAKSUC010000009.1, on the reverse strand, counting down.
CCATCTGAATATTTTGTTTCAGAAATGATTTTTACTTCACCTGTAAAGTAGTCAAATTCTGTTTGAACGTATGTGAAACCATTGATACGAGAAATAATTTTTGCTGCATCTTTTCCAAGACCGTTAAGAATTACGCGTAAAGGTTTTTTACGTACTTTGTTTGCCATTTCAGCAATTTTGATAGCACCTTCAGCTGCTGCGTATGACTCGTGACCTGCTAAGAATGCAAAACATTCTGTTTCTTCACGAAGTAAACGTGCTGCTAAGTTACCGTGGCCTAAACCTACTTTACGATCATCAGCTACTGAACCAGGGATACAGAATGCTTGAAGACCTTCTCCAATTGCTTCTGCTGCATCTGCTGCATTTTTACAACCTTTTTTTATTGCAATGGCAGCACCTACAACGTATGCCCACTTTGCATTTTCAAAGCAAATTTTTTGTGTGTCTTCACACATTTTGTAAGGATCAAGACCTTTTGCTGCACAAATTGCTTTTGCTTCGTCGATATCTTTGATACCATATTTATTTAGAGCTGCATTAATCTGATTAATACGACGCTCATAGCTTTCAAATAATGCCATTTCGTTTATTATTCTTTACGTGGGTCAATATATTTAACTGCATCTTTAAAACGGCCGTATGTTCCTTTAGCTTTTTCGATAGCTTCTGGTCCTGTTGCACCGCCTTTTAGTGCGTCCATTAATTTACCTAGGTTTACAAATTCGTAACCAATAACTTCGTTGTTTGAATCCAAAGCCATTTTTGTACAATAACCTTCGGTCATTTCTAGGTAACGGCTACCTTTTGCTTTGGTACCGTACATTGTTCCAACTTGGCTACGTAAGTTTTTACCTAAATCTTCAAGAGAACCACCTACTGGTAATCCGCCTTCTGAGAAAGCTGATTGTGTACGACCGTAAACTATTTGTAAGAATAATTCACGCATTGCTGTGTTGATAGCGTCGCATACTAAGTCAGTATTTAATGCTTCTAATAAAGTTTTTCCTGGTAAAATTTCTGATGCCATAGCTGCTGAGTGGGTCATACCTGAGCAACCTAGTGTTTCTACCAATGCTTCTTCGATGATGCCTTCTTTAACATTTAATGTTAATTTGCAACAACCTTGTTGTGGTGCGCACCAGCCAATACCGTGTGTAAGACCTGATACGTCTTTGATTTCTTTTACATGCACCCATTGTCCTTCTTCAGGTATTGGTGCATTGGCGTGGTTTGCGCCTTTTGCAACACAACACATGTGTTGCACTTCGTTTGTGTAAATCATAATAACAATTAAAATTGTATTTTTTATTTATTTTTTTTCTTGTATTATCAGATTATTAATAATAATCGTTTATTATCACTAATTTTCTGTCACGTTGCAAATATATAAATTTTTTGAATTATTTCGCTCTTATTTTTTCAAAAATCATATTGATTTAATCTTTTATTTGTTTTAATATTGCTGTAATTTTAAGCATTAATTTTTTTTTATTATGTGCAAAGTTTTCGATTTTGATCAAATTATTAATCGTTATAATACCGATAGTTTTAAATATGATATGATGAAAAAACTTTTCGGTAAATCTGATTTAATTCCTTTATGGGTGGCTGATATGGAATTTGCTACTCCTAAATGTGTTATTGATGAAATGTATAATCGTTTAAAACATCCTATTTTTTCTTATACTTTATGTGGTGAAGATTTTTATAATTTGATTAATAAGCGTATGCAAAAAAAATATGGTGTTGTTGTTCATCGTGATTGGATTGTGCAAGTGCCTGGTGTTGTGCCTGCTTTAGCTATTTGTGTTTATGCTTTTTCTAATGATAATCAAGGTGTTGTTATTCAGCCTCCTGTTTATGGACCTTTTGCCGAAACTATTGTTGGTAATAATCGTCGTTTAGTTGAAAATAATCTTATTAGAAATTTAGATGGCTCTTTTTCTATAGATTTTAATGATATTCAAGATATTGCAATAAATCCGGATAATAAAATGATGATTATTTGTAATCCTCATAATCCTGTTGGGCGTATTTGGAATACTAATGAAATTGTAAATATTTCGAATATTTTTACTAATAATTTTAATTCTGATAAAATTATTATTGAAGATGCTATTCATTGTGATATTGTTTATCCTGGTGAAAAATATACTCCGCTTTTCTCTATTAATCAACAAATTGAACAAAATTCCATTACTATTTTTTCTGCTAGTAAAACTTTTAATATAGCAGGTTTAAATTGTGCATATTGCATTATTCCTAATGCTAAAATTAGAAGACAATTTATTAAAAAGCAAAGCGAACTTCATTTGATGATTTCAAATATCATGGGGGTTACTGCTCAAAATGCTGCTTATCGTAATGGGCAAGAATGGGAAAATCAATTAGTTAAGTATATTTATAACAATTATTTATTTTTAAATGATTTTGTTAATAAATATATTCCTCAAATTAAAGTTACTAAATCGCAAGCTACTTTTTTAAATTGGCTTGATTGTTCTCAAATTTCTTGTGACAATGATGTTCTTAAAGATTTTTTTGTTAATAAATGTGGGGTTGCTTTAAATTCTGGAGTAGATTTTGGTAGTGGTGGTGCTGGTTTTCAACGCATTAATATTGGTTGTCCTAAATCTATGTTGCTTAATGCTCTTGAAAATATAGCTAATGCTTTAAATAATTGATTTTATGATTAATATAAATTTTAAATTTTTAGTTATTTTTATTTTTTTATTTTTAAAGAGTTCTTATTTTTTTGCTCAATCAATTGATTATGTTGACAATAATTTTATGAATGTTAATTTTTGGAATGATTATAATTCTAAAAAATGGATTAATTATATTGATACATCTAATTATAATTTATTGTTGATTGATACTTCTACTATTAGTGGTACTGATTTTATTTCTAAACAAATAAATAATTTGGTTCCTGAAACTGGAACTATTGAATGGAATTTTAATATTCAAACTTCGGTAAATAATTCATCAACAAATAATTGGAAGATTATTTTAATTAGTAATGATACTTTGCCACAAACTTCTAATTTTAAAGGTTTAGGTATTGGAACTGGTTTAAAAACAGGTGATTATTCTCAATTATGTTTGTTAGAATTTGATGGAAAAAATACAAATATTTTAGCAACTACTAACCTTTTTTTTAAATCTAAATCTAATAATATAAATATCAATATTTCAAGAACTTCTAATGGTATTTGGTCTTTAAACGACTCTATTATTTATTCTGAACTGAATAATAATATTTATATTGCTAATTGGTTTTCTGTTATTTATAAACATAACAAATATGGTCATAATGCTTTTTCTGTTTATGTTTCAAAATTTAATTTCAATTTAACTGGAAATACTTTTGAAACAAAATTTGATAGTGTAGAAATCATTGATAATAAAACAATTAATGCTTATTTTAATGGTAGAATTAATTTAAATTCAGTTTATAATCTTAAAAATTATTCTATTAACGGACATAATCCTGACTCTGTAAAATTTTATAATAATTATATTTCTTTATTTTTAAATCCTAAATCTCTTAAACAAACAGAATTATCTTTAAAAATCAATAATTTGCTCCATGTTGATAATTCGTTAATTAAACCTTATGATACAACTATTTATTTTGCAGATTTTGGTGATATTGTGATAAATGAGATTATGTGTGATATAGATCCTAAACCTTTTGGACTTCCTACTGTTAAATATATTGAACTTTTTAATACAACTGATCAAACTTTTAATTTGACAAATTATTCTTTTTATTTAGGTAGTTATAGTTTTTTATTTCCAAAAATTAGTTTACATGGTGGTGAATATTTGATTTTATCAAAATATGATAGTTTATCAACTTATGGTAAAATTGTTAATTATAAAGATGATACAAAATTAATTCTTTCTAATCGTACATTACAATTATTAACACCTTTCGATTTTGTTGTTGACTCGGTAACATACAATAAATCAATGTATAATAATTCAGAAAAATCTTCTGGCGGTTATTCTATTGAACGAATTAATCCTTATAAAAATTTACCTAATAATTGGAAAGCATCAATTAATTGGTCTGGAGGCACGCCTGGCGTTGAAAATAGTAATTTTTCAATTTTGGATAATAATGATGATGTTTTTGAAAATTCAAAAAATGACATTTCTATCATAAATGAATTATTTAAACCTAATTCTGATTATGATAATAATGAATTACAAATAGTTTTTAATTATGATAGTGATGAATATTTTGTAGACATAAAAATTTTTGATAGTAATGGAATTTTAAAAAAGGTTATTGCTGTTAATCAAAACATTTCATCTAATCAAATATTTTCTTGGAATGGTAAAAATGATAATGAAAATCTTTGTTTATCAGGTATTTATGTTGTATATATACGTGTTTACAAACCTAATGGATATTTAAAGGAATATAAAAAAACTTGTGTAATTTCAAATGGGTTGTAATAAATATATGTCACGCAATTTTCGTTTGTTTTTAAATGTTAAATACCAAAGTAGAAAACAATTATATTTGAATTTTATCTTATCAATTATTATGTTTTTTACTTTGGTATAATTATATTCTAAGTTTTTGTCTAATTGTAAAAATCACTATATTTTATCTTAGATTTTTTTGTATATAGTGGTAACGAGGTTGAGTTCATCTTCTTTATCTGTGCTGATTTTTACCCATTCTGTACCAGCAAGAAACTTGGTTGGTTCATAAAAGTAAAGTTCATTGTTTTCGATTTTTCCTTTGTTTTGTTTTGTGATTATGAATTTTCCATCTTCTGTAATAATCATTCCTCTACTTTTAGCTTTTTCAATTTCTTCAGCAGGAGTTCCTGAAGGAATTTCCATTGCGTTATTAATGTTTGCGTTTTCGTCTACAATTAATAATGTTCTAGCTGTTTGTTCTAATGTGTGTTTTTGTCCAGGATCTGTGGTTTCTGAGAGCATTTTGTTTATTTCTTCAAATACAAAACCCTGTCCTTCAATTAGTTTTGCTGCTTTTACAGCTTTGTAAGTTCCTATGTATTTCATAATATTAAATTTTAGTTTAATTATAATTTATAACAATTATTTTCAAATTTATACATATTTAAAATTATCTCAAAATATTTTTCTATTATTATCTGTGAAAAAATTATACTTTAATCATTATAATTTAGTTTTAATTATTAAAACAAAAAAAAAGGGCATTTCATTAAATTCGAAATGCCCAAAAATCAAATCATAAGGGAACCAAAAAATATTTTATATTCCGAAAAAGTTTTCAAATAAATTTATTGTTTTTTGAACTCCTTCGGTTATTTCTGACAAAAGAATATATTCATCGGCTGTATGAGAACGATTGCTATCGCCAGGTCCCATTTTTACCGATTGATATGGTATAAATGCTCTATCACTTGTGGTTGGAGAACCAAATAAGTTAAAACCCATGTTTTTTGCGCATTGTACAAATTTATGATTTACATCTATTTGTGAACTGCGTAATCTAAAACTACGTGGTTTTATTTCTGAATTTGGTAATGCTTTTTGAATTAATTCTAATGCTTCTTCATGTGTGTATTTTTCTGTTAAACGTACGTCAACCATATAGTTACATGCTTCTGGTATTACATTATGCAATGTTCCTGCATTTACTCCTGTTACTGTACATTTAACTTCGCCTAGCCATGGTGATACTTTTTCAAATTTGTAAGTTCTAAACCAATTGATGTCATCTATTGCTTTATAAATTGCATTGATACCATTGTTTCGAGCTGCATGTCCTGCTTTTCCTTTTGCAATACAATCAAGTACAAGAATACCTTTTTCTGCAACAGACATTTCCATACATGTTGGTTCGCCTACTACTGCAAATTCACATTTGGGTAATGTGTTAATTACTGCTGAAATCCCATTTACTCCAGAATTTTCTTCTTCGGCTGATAAACATATTACAAAATTGTATGGCAAATTTTCTTTATCATAAAAATAAAGAAATGTTGTAAGCAAATTTATTAATGGTCCTCCTGCATCATTACTTCCTAATCCATATAAAATTCCATTTTCAACTGTTGGACTAAATGGATCTCGTGTATAACTTTTTGAAGGTAAAACTGTATCGTGATGAGAATTTAGAAGTATTGATGGTTTTTTCTCATCAAAATATTTGTTTACTGCCCAAACGTTATTTATTACACGTTCAACTTTTTCAACTCCATGTTTTTTGAAATAGTTAACTAGTAATTCTGCTGTTTTGTCTTCGTTTTTACTTGTTGAAGGTGTAGAAATCAGATTTTTAAGCAATTCGATACCTTCATCTGTAAGTTTATTTGCTAATGAGGGTTCCTGCATGATTTTCTTCAAAAAATTGTTCTACGTCGTTGCTATTTCCAATTATAACTTTGTTAACTCCTTTATCTATTGTTTTAAAGGCATTTTCAAGTTTTGGTATCATTCCTTCTGAGAAAATTCCTTTGGATGACAATTCAGGATAATTAACTTTGTTTAAATTTGGAATTACACTATTATCATCTTCTGCATTCATTAAAACTCCTTTTTTCTCAAAACAGAAATAAAGATTTGTTTTAACAAATTTTGCTAAACCTGCTGCTAATGTTGATGCTACAGTGTCGGCATTTATATTTAAAAGTTGTGCGTTTTTATCAGCTGCTATTGTTGCAATAACTGGTGTATAGCCTGATTTTACTAAATCAATAAGTAGTTGAGCATTAACTCCTTCTGATGTTATATCTCCTGCAAAACCATAATCTATATCTTTAACTGGACGTTTTACTGCATCTAACAATATTCCGTCTACTCCCGAAATTCCTACTGATTTACGGTTCAATGAATTAAGTTTTGCTGTTATGGTTTTATTGATTAATCCGGCGTAAACCATTGTTACAACTTTTAATGTTTCTTCATCTGTTATACGACGACCATTAATCATTTTAGGTTCAATTCCCATACTTGAAAGTATCTGATTTGCAACCTTTCCGCCTCCATGAACAAGAATTATGTTCTTTTTTATTTTTGAAAGTCGTGCAAGAAATTCGTTTCGTGCATCTTCGTTGTCAATTACTTTTCCGCCAACTTTTACAATATTTATTTCTTCCATAATAGAAAATTATTTTGTAGGTAATGGTTGATTGGTTGCTTTAAAGAATGCTTCTATAAACATATCAGCTTCTTTTTTTGTGATACACAATGGTGGAATTAATCTAATTGTGTTTACACTTCCTGAAAAACCTGTAAATATATGATAATCAAATAATAGTTTATCACGAAGTTCTGAGGCATTTCCTTTGGGTTCAACACCAATAATAAGACCTTCTCCACGTAAATCTTTTATTTCTTTATTTAAAGAAAGTTTTTCTTTTAAATATTTACCCATTTTTGCTGCATTTTCAACATAGTTATTTTTTTCCATAACTTTTACTGTTTCGATTGCAGCTCTACAGCCAAGGTGATTGCCTCCAAATGTGGTTCCTAACATTCCAAATACAGCTTTGATTTCAGGATTAATCAAAATTGCTCCAACAGGAAATCCGTTAGCAATTCCTTTGGCCATACTTATAATATCTGCTTTTACATCATGATGTTGATGTGCAAAGAATTTTCCTGTACGACCATAACCACTTTGAATTTCGTCAACAATTAATAATGAACCATTTTGTGTACATAGTTCTCTTAATTGTTTCATAAATTCTGTTGTTGGCATTTGAACACCACCTACTCCTTGAATTCCTTCTATTATAACAGCAGCTACGTCATTATCCATCAAAGCTTTAACACTTTCAATGTTGTTAAGTTCTGCCCATAATACTTTATCTGTTTCGTTTACTGGTGCTTGTATTTTTGGATTGTCTGTAACGGCTACTGCTAATGATGTACGTCCGTGAAAACTATGTTTAAATGCTATTACTTTACTTCTATTTGTGTAGAAAGACGCTAATTTTAAAGCATTTTCGTTTGCTTCTGCTCCTGAGTTACATAAAAATAATTTATAATCTGTGTAACCTGAAATTTTTGTTAAATGAATTGCTAGTTCTTCTTGTTGTGGTATTTGAACTGAATTTGAATAAAATCCCAATGTTGATAGTTGTTCTGCAACTCCTTTTACATAGTCGTCTTGGCAATGTCCAATGCTAATTACTCCGTGACCTCCATAAAAGTCAAGATATTTTTTTCCTTCAGAGTCTGTAAGTTCGCAACCTTTTGCTTTTACAATACTGATTGGATATACTTTATATACTTCGAATGTGTGCATTTTTGTAAATTCTTAAAAATTAAACAATTAGAAAGCTGATGGTTTTAATTTTAAACCACATTTTTCGTCTAAACCAAACATTAGGTTCATATTTTCAGTAGCTTGTCCTACTGCTCCTTTTACTAGATTATCAATTACACTTTGAACCAAAACTTGGTCGCCTTCTTTTTTTACTGAAACTATACACTTGTTTGTATTTACAACTTGTTTTAAATATAAATTTCCGTTGTAATAATGTGTAAATGGTTCATTTTGATAATATTCTGAATATATTTTTTCAACTTCTTCTTGTGATTTATCGCATGTAAAATATACTGAAGCTATAATTCCACGAGAAAAATCGCCACGATATGGTATAAAGTGGATTGGTCGTTGTAGTTTTGGATCTAAAAGATCTTTGGTTTGATTAATTTCTGCTAAATGTTGGTGTGTAAATGCTTTATAAACCGACATGTTATTGTTTCTCCAGCTAAAATGACTTGTTGCTGAGAGTTTTACTCCTGCTCCTGTACTTCCTGTTATGGCTGAAACATTAATATCTGATTTTATAATTCCTGCTTTAAGTGCTGGAACTAAAGCAAGTTGAATACATGTTGCAAAACAACCCGGATTTGCTATTTTGGTTGCTTTTTTTATTTGTTCACGATTTATTTCTGGTAATCCATAAACAAATTCTGTATTATTAACACGAAATTCGTTTGTTAAATCAATGATTTTAACGTCTTTATCAAAATTATATTCTGCTAATAATTTTCCTGTTTCGCCATGTGATGTACAGAAAAATACTACGTCTGCTTTTTCTCCTGGTTTTTCAACAAAAACTTTGTCGGTATCACCAAACAAATCTGCATGAACATCATAAAAATGATTTCCTGCATTGCTTCGGCTAACAGCCCAAACTATTTCAACTTCAGGATGATATGTTAATATTCTAAGTAGTTCACCGCCAGTGTAACCTGCAGCACCAATAATTCCAACTTTTATCATTGTTTTATATTTTGTGATTAAAAAAAAATCCGAAACCGAATTATTCAATAAACAACACGGTTTCGGATTCCGAATATGTTTTGAATAATGGTTTAATATTTTTCGTTGTTTACGCTATACCAAATTTTTGATTGAATGCCAACAACTTTTGTGAAACCAACTATATCTTGTGCAGTAAATGCTTTGTTTTCTTCACCATAAACACCAAATTTGCTTGTCATCAAATCGTGTTCTGATTCTATACCGTTGATAAAGAATGAATAAGGTTTTAGTTGAACAAAAACTTTACCTGAAACTTTGTCTTGTGTGCTTTCAAGGAATTTTTCAAGGTCACGCATTTCTGGTTCCAAAATCATACCTTCGTGAAGACGGTTTCCGTACCATTGTGAAATATTATCTTTCCAATATATTTGCCATTTGCTAAGTACGTGTTTTTCAAGAGCATGGTGAGCTTTTATAATAACCATTGGAGCTGCAGCTTCAAAACCAACACGGCCTTTAATACCAATAATTGTATCGCCAATGTGCATATCACGACCAATTGCATATGGAGCTGTAATTGATTCAACTTCGCGAATTGCTGCTACTTTGTCGGTAAATTTTTTGCCATTAACGGCAGAAATTTCACCTTTTTCAAATTCTATTGTTAAAACACTATCTTCTTTTGCTGTACAGTGTGTTGGATATGCTTCTTCTGGTAATGGAAGATTAGAGCTTAATGTTTCTTTACCTCCAATTGAAGTACCCCAAAGTCCTTTATTGATAGAATATTTTGCTTTTTCAAAGTTCATTTTTATTCCTTTTTCTTTAAGGAATGCTATTTCGTCAACACGTTGAATATTTTGTTCACGAACTAATGCTTGAACTTCAATTTCAGGACAAAGAATATCAAAAACCATTTCGAAACGAACTTGGTCGTTGCCAGCTCCTGTGCAACCATGAGCTATTTTGTCAAATTTATGTTCTTTTGCATAGTTTGCTACTGCAATTGCTTGTATAATACGTTCTGAACTAACACTCATAGGATAAGTGTTGTTTTTGAGCATATTACCATAAATCATATATTTAACAGTTTTGTTGTAATAATCTTGAGAAATGTCGATACATTCAAATTTTTTTGCGCCACCTTGAAAAGCTCTATCTTTTGCTGATTCGATTTCGTCTTTTCCAAATGCGCCAGAATTAATCATTAATGCTGTAACGTCTTCTCCCTTTGATGATAAGTAGGTTGTTACCCAAGTGGTATCCAACCCACCGCTGTAAGCTACCAGTGTTTTCATTTTCAAAAATGATTTGATTTTTATGTTTAAATTTAGTGTGAACTAATGTTTTATGTTCACACTTTTATGATTTGACTTTGTAAAAATATAAAAAATAAGTTTAGAATTCAACAAAAACGTTGTTATTCTTAAAACTTGCATGTTCTGCTAATTTGTTCATGTCTTTTGGTCCAGTTTCTTTTTCCCATTCTGGATCGTAAAGCATACCTGTACATAAACAATTTTTGCGATTTTTAGAAGTAAGAATTCCAAAGTTTACACAACTTTGACAACCTTTCCAAAATTCGTCATCGTCGGTTAATTCTGAAAATGGAACTGGATGATATCCAAGTTCATTGTTGATTTTCATTACTTGCAAACCAGTTGTTAATCCAAATATTTTAGCTGTAGGAAATTTGGTTCTTGAAAGATGGAATGCTTTGAATTTTATTGCTTTAGCAACTCCACGACCACGGAATGCAGGGTTTACTATTAAACCAGAATTTGCTACAAATTTTTCGTGACCCCAACTTTCGATATAGCAGAAACCAACCCAAAGACCAGATTTTGTAAGAGCAATAATTCCCTTTCCTTCAACCATTTTGCCTGTTACGTATTCTGGTGATCGTTTTGCAATACCTGTTCCACGGGCTTTGGCTGAACTTGCCATTTCGTCAACTATTTCTTGAGAATACTTGCTATCTGCTTCAACAGCTGTTCTAACAATGATTTCGTCCTGATCTGTCATGGTTTTATAATTTTATTTTTTTATGATTTGATTATTTTTTTGTCCTTTGTTGGACTTTGTTTGTTTTATTTTTACGCAAATTAAATTCATTTTTCATAATTATGCAAACATAAAAGAGTAAATTTATTATTAATTTTATAATATTCTAAATTAATGATATTTAAACTATATCATTAATGTGAAAGGTAACATTTATTTAATTATTATTGGATATTTATTGAATAATTATGCAATAAATATCCACTTTTTTGAATATATATATAAAATAAGGTGCAACATTTCTCAACGTGCACCTTAAAAAATTAGTAAGCTCAATAATTGGCTCTGATATATTTATTTTATATTAGGATTAGTTCTTTTTTTTCAATCTTTTTGTTTTCTTCGTGTTGTGGTTCGTAAAGATTATAAGGATTGTAACTGTCCAATACAACTTCTCCTTTTTTTAAAGATGCTTGAACGTCAATCAATCGTTGATTGCTACTTCCTCTAAACAAAAGGTCTGGATCTTTTAGTTCTACTATAAATTCTCCGTCTACCAAAACATCGATATATTGTAACATTTTACTCATTTTGGCGTCTTTGATAATTTGTTCGTATGTAAATCCTGTGTAACACCAAATAGTTTTATCGGTTTTTTCTTTTATCATTTTTGCAAGTTCGGTAAATGCTGTAGGTTGATAAAAAGGATCTCCTCCACTAAATGTTACGTTTGACATTTCGTTTCTTCGAATTTTGCTAAATAAATCTTCTACATCAACAGGATGTCCGTGCATGATGTCCCATGTTTGTGGGTTTTGACATTCGCGACATTTATGGTTACAACCTGAACAATATATTGAAGTTCTAAATCCTGGTCCGTCAGATGTTGTATATTCTATGACGTCCATTATCATTAATTTCATAATCTATTTTTATTAAAGTTGATGAATTTGACGGTCGTTTAGTTCTGATAGTTTTGCTCTGTTCCAGCGGTCTGTTGTTCCAACTAAATAACCTGTTATACGTTGTAATTTATCGATGTTGTCGCTTCCGCATTTAGGACATTTTTTCATTTCTTTTTCTGCGTTTTCGTATCCGCAATCCATACAACGATTTCTGTTATGGTTTATTGAACCATATCCCATATCAAATTTGTCCATCATGTCAACAACACCTGAAACAACGCCTGGATTATGTGTTGCGTCGCCGTCAATTTCTACGTAAAAAATATGACCTGCACGTTCTAATGTGTGATAAGGTGCTTCAATTTTTGCTTTGTGCATTGCTGTACATTTATAATATACAGGAACATGGCTTGAATTTGTGTAATATTCACGGTCGGTTACACCTTCTATTATTCCAAATTCTTTTTTATCTTTTCTTGTAAACGAACCGCTTAATCCTTCAGCTGGTGTTGCTAAAACTGCGTAGCCGTGACTATATTGTTCGCTATAATCATTACATTTATCTCGCATAAATGTAACTATTTTAAGTCCAAGTTCTTGTGCTTCGTCACTTTCTCCGTGGTGTTTTCCAATTAATGCTTTTAAACATTCTGCTAAACCTATAAATCCAATTGATAAAGTTCCTTGATTTATTACGCTTTCTATTGTATCGTTAGGTTTTAGTTTTTCGCTACCAATCCATAAGCGTGACATTAGTAGTGGAAATTGTTTTGCTAGTGCTGTTTTTTGAAAATTAAATCTTTCGTTTAGTTGTTTTGCTGCTAAATCGAGTGTGTTTTCTAATTTTTCAAAAAATTTGTCTATTCTTTGTTGTTTGTCTTCGATAGACATACATTCAATTGCTAAACGAACAATGTTTACAGATGTGAATGAAATATTTCCACGACCTATTGAAGTTTTTTTACCAAAACGGTTTTCAAATACTCGTGTTCTACAACCCATTGTTGCTACTTCATATTCGTAACGTTTTGGGTCGTCAGCTTTCCATTTGTCACATGTATTAAATGTAGCGTCTAAGTTTAAGAAATTTGGGAAAAATCTTTTTGCTGTAACTTTACAAGCCATTTGATATAAATCGTAGTTTCTATCTTCTGGTAAATAATTTACGCCACGTTTCTTTTTCCAAATTTGTATTGGGAAAATTGCTGTACTTCCATTACCAACGCCTTCGTATGTGCTTGTAAGCATTTCACGAATAATACATCTACCTTCTGCAGAAGTGTCTGTTCCATAGTTTACTGAACTGAAAACTACTTGATTACCTCCACGAGAATGTATAGTGTTCATATTGTGGATAAATGCTTCCATTGCTTGATGAACTCTATTAACTGTACGGTTAATGGCGTGTTGTTTTAATCTTTCAAGTCCTTTTAATTCACCAAGATCTATGTTTAAATAATCTTTGATTTCTGCATTGTATAATGAACTATAATCTTCTCCGTTTAGTTTTTCCAAAACTTTAATTTCTTCGATATACGAACTTCTAACGTATGGAGCAAGATAAAAGTCAAAAGCAGGAATTGCTTGTCCACCGTGCATTTCGTTTTGAACGGTTTCCATAGAAATACAACCGAGTATACTAGCAGTTTCTATTCTTTTTGCAGGACGAGATTCACCGTGACCTGCATAAAATCCATTTTCTAATATTTTATCTAATGGATGTTGTACGCATGTTAAACTTTTTGTAGGGTAATAATCTTTGTCATGAATGTGAATATATCCATTTTTTACAGCTTCTTTAACATCTTCTGATAACAAATAGTCGTCAACAAAAGGTTTTGTGCTTTCGCTAGCAAATTTCATCATCATACCAGCAGGAGTGTCGGCATTCATATTTGCATTTTCACGTGTAATGTCATTGCTTTTAGCTTCAATAATTTCTGTGAAAATATTATGAGTTTTTGCTTTACGTGCAACATTACGTTTGTCGCGATAAGAAATGTAGATGCGTGCAACTTCTTTTCTAGAACTTTTCATAAGTTCGTTTTCTACGCAATCTTGAATTTCTTCTACTGTCATTTGTTGTTTGCCATTACAAGCAATATGATCAGTAATTCGGTTGATTAGTTTGATATCTTCTCCGAGTTCGGTTTGCAACATAGCTTTACGTATTGCTGCTGCAATTTTTTCTTCGTTAAATCCAACTATTCTTCCGTCTCGTTTTACTACTGTTTGTATCATATTATTTTCTTGTTTTGTTTGATAAGTGTTTTTTGTTTTTAATTCCATTTTTCCTTGATTTATTGATTCCTATTACTTTTAAATATAATTTACATATATTTGTGAGCATTTTGGAACGCTTTTTGTTTATATTGTTTACCGTGTTTATTAACTTCTTATGCAAAGTTAAAGGAAAATTGGTGTTTACCTTTACTTCGATATTAACAAGTTATTAACAACTTAAAAAAAAGTATCTGCTTTTTTATTCTTTGATTTTCTGATTGTTGTAAACGTTTGAAAAATAGTTAACCTTTTTTAATGGTTTTTATTAACATTGTTTTTTAATGCGAATAGGGGTAAAAAACGCAGATTTTAACATTTATTTTTTTTTATATATTGTTATTGCTAAGTTATTGAAATTCAAATTTATATAAAACAAATTTCTTATAACTATTTCTAAATAAGTGTAAAAGAATATTGATTATGGAAAATCGAAATATATATATTAATAAGGTGTATCAACATTTTAAAGGTAACAAATATTTGGTTGTTGATATTGCTAAACATTGTGATTCTTTAGAGGATTTTGTGGTTTATCGTGCTCTTTATGGTGATGGAAAATTATGGATTAGACCTTTAAATGATTTTTTAAGTGAAGTTGATCATCAAAAATATCCTAATGTGTTGCAAAAGTATAGATTTGAAGAGGTTTTAAATTTGTGACATTTCTATTATTTTTTCTGTTATAATTTTTGCACTAGTTCCTACTATTTTTGCGCATGGTCGTTTTTGATAATATTCTTTTGTTCGGTCTGATGGTTGTGGACTTTCTGTTTTGTTGTCTTTTTTAAGGTTTAATAATTCTTTACAAATAATACTTCCTCCGTTTTCTGTTTTAAATTTTTCTGCAAATTCTTGAACTAAAGCATAATTTTTTGTTCTAGCTTCTTTTATTGTTGGATCTGTTGCTGGTGAAATAAATCCTGCCATTGCTACCATTCCACTAAACGAACCGCAAACTTCGCGCAATCGTCCCATTCCTCCTCCAAATCCTGACGAAATTGTTAATATTATTTCTGGTGATAATTCTATTATATCACTGAATGTTAATAATAATGATTGACAACAA
Source organism: Bacteroidales bacterium (assembly GCA_024413595.1). GTDB lineage: Bacteria > Bacteroidota > Bacteroidia > Bacteroidales > UBA3824 > UBA3824. The sequence continues at coordinate 38,168 of JAKSUC010000009.1, read as the reverse complement.
TTGTAACCTTTTTTAAAGTTTTCAATTGCTATTTGTTCTCGTTCTGTTGGTGATAAATTATTGGGTATTTTCATTTTTTTTTTGTTTAAACTCTAAAACCTGCTACGCAAACATCATCGATTGTTTCGTTGTTACCTTTATATTTAATGAAGAAATTTTCGTATTTTTGTTTTTGTTCATTCATTGGCAATTTGTGATATTTTAGTATTAGGTCTTTATACAATTGAATTGGCATTTTTTTATTTTCATCTCCTCCAAATTGAGATGTATATCCATCTGTGGATAAATAAATGCAATCACCTTTTTGTAGTTGTAGATATTCTGATTTAAAAGGTTTTTCTTTTATGTATATTGAAATTGGATTTCTAACGCTATTTAATTGATATAATTGATTATCACGTATATAATAGAGTGGGAGATAAGCACCTGCAAAATCTAATTTTAAAGTTTTTTTGTTTATAATCATTAAAGCTATATCCATACCATCGTTTTGAGATTTAATCATTTGAGTTTGATGAAGTAATGTCTTTACCATTTCACGCAATTTTTCTAAAATTATGTGTGCTTCTCTAATGTTTAAAAGAGCTATTTGTTGAAGAGCAGAACTTCCTAGCATACTCATTGATGCACCAGGAACTCCATGTCCAGTGCAATCTGCTATTGCAATTATTTCGTATTCTTCGTCAGAAAATTGCCAATAAAAATCTCCAGAAACTATGTTTAATGGTTTGTATATCAAAAATTTATCTGAAAATATTGTTCCAAATTTTTCGAGATTTGGCAATATTGATTTTTGTATTTTTGATGCGTAAATTATATTGTTTGTTATTAATTGTTTTTGACTATTTAGTTCTTTATTTAGTTTTCGTTGTTTTATATATTTGTTTAATATGATAATTCCTAATAATAATATTGTTATTAATATTAATGAAACTACGTTTAATTTTTTTTCTTGAATTATTTTTTCTTCTTCTAACGTTTTGATTTTAGTTTCTTTTTCATAAAAGTCAATAGCGTATTTCAAGTTTTTTAATTTATCAATGTAATTTTTTTTGTATAAAGTATCGTTTATTAAAATTTGATTTTTTCTATATTTTGCTAATTTTTTGTAGTTGTTGGTAGCTATTAAAATATTGTATAAAGAATTGTAAGCATTATCAATTCTGTATTTATAATTAGATTTTATTCCAATTTCTAAAGCTTTTTCTCCACAATATAAAGCAGAGTCATAATTGTTTTCTTTAAAATAAATTTCTGATAATTTATTATATGAAACCGAAATTGTACTTTTGTTTTTTTCGTATTCGATGTGTGTATATAAAATTTTTTTAGCTTCTTTAAATTTACCAATTTTGATATAAAGTTCTGCTAAATGAGTTAATGGTATAATCCAAACTGATATACTTTTACCAGCGTTTTTTCTTATTTGATATGATTTGACAAAGTATTGTTCAGCATCATTATATTTTTCTGTAGCAAAACTAGTTAATCCAAGGTTTAAACAAGCGTAAGAAATGATGTCATCATTTTTTAGTTCTTCTCCTTTTTTTAAAGCAAGTAACAAAAATTCAAAAGATTTTTGGTAATTTTTTAAATAATAATAAATGTTTCCAATATTATTATATCCATATCCTTCTTGATCAACAATTTTATATTTGATTGCTGCTTCTAATGCTTTCAGATAATATTCAAGTGCTTCTTCAAAATTGTCAATATTTCGTTCTATAACACCTAAATAATTATATGCTTTTACATATTCGCTATAGTTTTTAGTTTTTTTTGCAAGTTGTGTTGCTTGAAGTGCGTATTTTATTGCAATTTCAGGCCAAATATATCTTGCTTCCCAAGCTATTTGGTCGCAATATATTGCTTTTAGGGAGTCTGGCGATTTTTCTATTAATAATTTTAAACTATCAATATCTTGTTGTGTTTGATCGGCTTTTGATTTTTGGCAGAGCAATACGATGACAATTGATAATAATAGTTTAATTATATTTGTTATATTTTTCATCGTATTATACTTTAAATCCTAAGACACAAATATCGTGATTTTGTTTTATTTTTCCTATCCAATTATTAAAATAATTTTCGAGTTCTTCTTTTAGTTTTTCCATTGGTAGATTTTGATTTTTTTCTATCAGTTCTTGAAATTTGTTGCTACTTAATTTTGTTTTAGTTGCTTCTCCTATTTGTTTTATATACCCTTTGGTACACATAAATATATAATCATCTTTTTTAAGTTGTATTTTAATTGTATTAAAATCGGTTTCTTGGTTGTTTAATCCTATTAATCTTTGTGTTGCTTTATATTTAACCAACTGATTATTTGATATATGATATAATGGAATTTTAGCTCCAGAATATTCTAAAGTATTATCTTTTTTGTTTATTGATATAATTGATATTTCTATGCCTTCTGTTTCTATACTTTCAATTTCGTTTTTATTTACTATATTTTTTATTGAGTATTCTAATTTTTGCAAAATTAGATTAGGTTTATTTATTTTTAAATTAGCAATTTCTTGTAATGTGGTTTGTCCAAGTGCTGTTAGAAAAGCTCCAGAAACACCATCTCCTTTACAATCGGCTAATGCAATTATTTGATATTCATCATTATCAAATTGCCAATAAAAATCTCCACTTATTATGTCTTTGGGTTTATAGATTACAAATTTGTCTGAAAAATATGAAGCAAATTTTTCTTTTTCTGGTTGAAATGCTTGTTGAATTTTTTGTGCATATTCTATACTATCGGTAATTTCTGTTTTTTGAATATCTAATTGTTGATTTATTTTTTTTATTTTGTTATTTGTAAAAGTCATTAATATTGAGGCAATTATAACTATAACAATAATAATAATAATCGCAATTAAAATTAAATTTTGTATTTTGTTTTTGTGTATTTGATTTTCAATTTCTAAATCTTTTTCGTATTTTTCTTGTGTAGATTGAAAATTTACCATACTTTTTATTAAATCTTCATTATATACACTGTCAAAATATTGCATTTGAATTTTGTAATTTTTTTCTGCATTTTCGTAATCTTTCATTTTGAAATACGAGTTTGCTATTTCTCCATAAGCCAATTTTATTTTGTCTAAAGTATGGTTTTTTTCTGCATATTCTAATGATTGTTGAGCTGATCTTAAGGCTGATAGTGTTTCATTTTGAATTTGATATATTTTTGATAATTGATAATAGATGTCGGATATTATGCTAACACTATTGATTATTTCTTCGTTAACCAAACAATTATAATAGTTAATTTTGGCAGAGTCGTATTGACCTTTTTCAAAATATATATCTCCAAATAGTTTTTTTAATCTTAAAGCATATTGTTGTAAATCTTTTGTATTTTGTCTTAATTTAAAACATTGTTCAAAACAAGATTTCGCCTTTTCTAGTTCTTTGATACCTAAATATGCTTGTCCTAAATATGTTGTTGTGTATGTTAAAATTGATGTGTCTTTAATTTCTTTTGCAAATTTTGTGGCTATTAGTAGCATTTCTATTGCATTTTCATAATTTTCTTGCAATAAAAATATATTTCCCAAATTTGTATATCCGTAAGCCTCTTGATCTTTATAATTATATTTTTGTGAAAATTCAATCGCTTTGTTATAATATGCTAATGCTTTTACAAAATTTCCATTGTTTCTATAATTTACACCTATAAAATTATATGCTTGAGTTATTTCGTAAGTATAATTGAGTTTTTCTCCTAATTTTATAGCTTTTGTTCCATATTTTATTCCTTCGTGTGATGATATATCGCGTATTTCCCAACATATTTTATTATATGTTTTTAGTTTTTCTTTGTTGTCTTGTTTTTCAGACACAATTATCATACTATCAATTTCTTTGCTGAAATGTTGAGATTTTGATAGTTTGAAACAAAATAAGAATAAAACTAATAATAAAATATGATAGTTCTTCACAATTAATATTCTCTTTATATTATACAAATATACGTTATTCTAAATTATTTTCAATTATTTTATCATATTTATTTTTTTCAAATTTTATTTTTTTATTCTATTTACTATTTTTGCACTAAATATAAAATAGAAATGAATTCTAATATTGATAAAATGTCTCCCTTTATTGTTATGGAAGTTTTAGAACGAGCTCAAGAACTTCAACGTCAGGGAGTTGATATAATCCACATGGAAGTTGGAGAACCAGATTTTGATGTTCCTAAATGTGTTAAACTTTCTATAAATGAAGCTGTTAATAATGGGAAAACTCATTATACTCATTCTTTAGGTGATTTTGTTTTAAGATCAAAAATAGCTGGACTTTATAAAAATGAATATAATGTAGATTTTTTGCCTGATAATGTTGTTGTTACTTCTGGTTCTTCTACTGCTATTTTGTTAGTTCTACAGCTTTTATGTAATCCTAACGATGAAGTAATTATTTTTAATCCAGGATATTCTTGTTATAAAAATTTTATTTTATCTGTAAATGCTATTCCTGTTGAGGTTAATTTAAATCCTGATGATGGATTTAAAATTAATATCAATGATATTAAAGCAAAAATTTCAGAAAAAACTCGCGCAATTTTTATCAATTCACCTTCAAATCCTTTTGGTACTTTGATTGATGAAAATACAATGAAACAAATTGCAAGTCTCAATATTCCAATTATTTCTGATGAAATTTATCATGGTTTAGTTTATAAAGATATAGCACATTCAATATTAGAATATACAGATAATGCTTTTGTAATAAACGGATTTTCAAAACGTTATGCTATGACAGGATTGCGACTTGGATATTTAATATCACCTATTAAATTTATGCGCAAACTTCAAATTATGCAGCAAAATTTATTTATTTGTGCTCCTTCAATTTCGCAATTTGCTGGTATTTCTGCTATTGAAAATTCTCAATCTGATGTTGATTATATGAAAAAATTATATAATGAACGTCGTGTTTATTTAATAAATCGTCTTAGAGATTTAGGATTTAAAATTTTGGTTGAACCACAAGCTGCTTTTTACATTTTTGTTGACGCAAGAATGTATGCTTCTGACACTTATAAATTTGCTTTTGACATTTTAGAGAATGCTCATGTAGGAGTTACTCCTGGAATTGATTTTGGTAGTCAAGGTCAAGGATTTTTAAGATTTTCGTATGCAAATTCTCTTGAAAATATTGTTGAAGCAACAAATCGTATTGAAAAATATTTGAAATCAAAATCACTTTTAAAGTAATGAAATATATATACATATTAACTATTGTTTCTTTATTTTTAGTTACATCATGTAGTAAATCTGATGGTTATATAGAAACAAAATCAAATGATTCGTTATTTTCTTTGTTATTACCTCCTGATATGCACAAATTAGAAGGTTTAAATTCAGATGCTCAAATGCAATATGGTTCTCTTGATAAAAATTTAACTGTTATTGCAATTAAAGATAATATTAATAATTATAACGAATTGGTTGATAGTATTGTAGCAAATACACCAGATTCTGCTAATTTTAATTTAGCACATGGTTTTATTGGATATTATTCTTTAGTTTTATTTAATTTGAAAGATAATGCTTCTAAATTTAAATTGGTAGAAAATTATGATACAATAATAAATTCATTAAACACAAAATTCTACTCATATAATGCAATTTATGATACTGATAAATCATTTGTTACACTAGCAATTTATCAAGGAAAAGAAAATTATTATCAAATATTTTCAATGACACCAACAAATAAATCAGATGAAAATATAAATATTATGAAAAAAATAATATTTTCTTTTAAGGAACAATAAAACAACTGATATTTTTTTATATCTACAATTTTTTTATAAATATATCTTAAAATGATATTTTTATTTATGTAGGCACAAAAATTGTATTTACAAGTATAAAAACAAATAAACTTATTGTATATTTGCAAAATCTTAAGAAGATATTTTTCTTTTAGGTTTAAAAATAATGAAAAAATTATTACCTCTATTCATATTATTAATATTTATTTCTACCATTTCGGTAGGAAGGTCTCTTGACGAAATACGCCGAAGTGGAGTAGTTAAGGTGGCTTTTACTGAAAGTGGTTTGCAAACAGTTAATTATAGATTAGCACAAGAATTTGCTAAATTTATTAATTGTGATTTAGAAATTGTAATAGTTTCTTGGAACGAAATATTTTCAAAAAATGGTATTATACCCACTGATTATCAAACAAATGACTCAATTTATTATACTCCTGATGCCTTAAAAAAAGCAGATTTTATTTGTGGAACAACTTATATTTATGATTGGCGCGAAAAATTCTTTGATTTTGCTGGTATTATGGATGTTACAGACTTATTAATTGTAAGTAAACGCAAAACTCAAAAATCTCTTTTCTCTAATTTTTTATTACCTGAAAATTTACATCAAAATGATATAAAAATTAATGTAAAAAATTATAATGATTTAAAAGGTTTACGAATAGCCTTTCTTGAAAATTCTTCATATGCCACAAATTTAGCAAAGATTAATGATTTTATAGGAGGAGGAATTACATTTGTAACCACCAAAAGTGAAGAAGAGTCGCAATTATTAGCGCGTCAAGGTAAAGTAGATGGTTTTATTACTGTTTCATATGTAGGTTTGCAGTTTGTTAATGATAATTCTCAATTTAAACTTGCATTTCCTATTGCAAAACCTGATAATGTGGGTTGGGCAGTTGAAAAAGGAAATCGTTCGCTTCGTAATGAAATAAACGATTTTTTTGCAATGATGAAAGGAAGCAAAACTCTTGATAAATTATTCACTACTAAATTTGGAGTTTCTTATGATTCTTATAATGAGATAATTAATTCTTATTCTGAGTCAACAGAAGAATTATTTATTAGTAGAGATTACGATGAAATAATGGAGTCGGGAAAATTAATTGTAGGTCTTCGTGATCGTGAAATGGTTTATCATTCTAATGGTATTAAACAATTTAACCATTATTTAGCTGAAGATTTTGCAAAATATTTGGGACTAGACCTAGAAATAAGAATTATACCAAATCTTTCAGATTATTTCCTTGATAGTAAAGGTAATATAGTTCGTGATAGTAGTTATACACCTGAATGGTTTAATAATATTGATGTTGCATGTGATTTACTTGCTCCAATAGATTGGCGTTTAAAAAAGATTGATATTGTAGATGTTTTGCCAACAGCAAATGTTGTTGTTGCTCGAAAAGATTTGGATATTAAAAATATTAATGATTTAAATCATTATCGTGGTGTAACTTCTAAAGGTTCTGTATATGAAGAAGCTTTGATTGATAATGATATAACAAATTATTATTATAAAGAAGCTAATGAATTCTTTTCTGAAATTATGAATGGCAAAGCTGATTATTGTATTGTAAACTTTGATATTTATAGTTTGCCAAAATATCCAACATTAGAGTCAAAATTTATTTTAGGTGAAATTAGTCCAGTAGGTTGGGGTATAAAGAAAAATCAACCAAAATTACGTCAAAAAATCCTAGAATTTTTGGTTTCAGCAAATTCAAGAGGTATTCTTGATGCAGCATTTATGGAACAAGCTGGAATTCCATATAAAGCGGCTCAAAATCACTTGAATGCAATGTATCAAACTTATCAAACAGGATATTTCCCATTTGTATTTTATGGTTCAGAACAAGGATTACCTCAGGAAGATATTATGTGTATTTTTCAAGATAATCAAGGTTTTATGTGGTTTGGTACTCAAGCAGGAGCTATCAAATTTAATGGGCGTAAAATGCTTACCTTTCCTGAATTAGCTAATAATATTGTTTTTGATATTGCTCAAGATAAAAAAGGTAAAATATATTTTGCAACATTAAAAGGTATTTCTTGTTTAAACGAAGATGGAACTTTTACACAATATTCACAAGAAATTTCTTTTAAACATATTTATATCGACAAAGAAGAAACAAAGTATTTTTATGGAGACAAACGTTTATATACTTTAGACTCAACAGGAAATTTACAACAATTAAATAAACGTATACCAGCTCTTCCTGATTGTATTCATGCAATTGCTCAAAATAGAACAGGTAGAACAACGTTAATAGCTTCTCCTGATGGATTATTTGAATTATCAGAAGATGAAGATTTAAATTTAATTTTTGATAAAAAATGTTATTCTGTTTTTGTTGATGAAGATGGTATCATTTGGTTATCAACTACTGATGGAGTTTATACAGGAAATCTATCTCAATTTAGACGTTCTGATATAGAAGTACTTAAAATTAATAACAAAGTTGGTGTTCCTGAAAAATGTCGAGTTCATACAATAAAACAAAATCGAGATGGTTCTATATTCTTGATTTCTGATTTTGAAGCATTTCAATTGTTTTCTTTAAATCAAAGTGCAATTCGTTTTGACCAAAGTATTGGTTTAAAAAATCTGAAATTATTATCTTATTTTGAAGATAAAGAAGATAATTATTGGTTCGGTTTTTCTGGTGGTATTCAAAAACTTACAAACCGTTCTTTAAGAAATCTTTATCCAGAAATTCTTGATAGTTATCTAAATAATTTTGAAGAAGATGCTTATGGACGAATTTGGATGGCTTTTAATAATAAAATTTATTATTTTCAGCATGAATTAGTTGATTTTTCATATAATCTTGATGGTCAAATTGTTCCATACGTTGTTAAAGTACTTAACAATGATGAAATTTTCTTTGCTGATAGTTATGGCTGGATGATTTTTGATGCTAAATCATTAAAACTTAAACGAAAATTTGCCTTTAAAAACAAAATTCACAATCTTAAAAATATTTTTCAATCTTCTAAAGGAGACATTTTCTTGTTAACAGGTGTTGATGGTGTTATTTATCATTTATCAGATTTTGAAAGTCAACCAACATTAATTCGAAGTGTTTCAACATCTTTGGTTTCTCAATTGGTTCAATATCAAACCTTAGTATTAGGAGGAAATAATACAGGAATTGTAAAATTTGATGGAAATAGTTTTGATTTATTAAAAACAACACCATCTTCAGTATTATCAATGGCAACAGTAGGAGATTTACTTTATGTTGGAATGGAAGATGGTATAGGAATTTATAATGAAAAAGGTGATTTTAAAGTTCTTGATATTTCTACATTACCTTCTAATTCAGTAAATTCTATTTTACAAGCAAAAGATAAAGATTATTTATGGCTTGGAACTAATGCTGGTTTTTGTTATTATAATATTCCTGAAAATAGAGTTGAATTTTCGGTTTATACAAATGACGGTTTACCTGGTAATGAAATTGTTACTAATGGATTGTTGCTTAATAAAAAAGGAGTTCTTTATGTAGCAACATTTCATGGAGTTTCTTCTTTTGATTTAAAGAAAGAAAATTCCGAAAAATTTGTTCCTCAATGTCGTTTAGAAAATATTTTATTAAATGGTTTACCATTTGATCTTTCTAGAAATAAATTTAATTATTCAGAAAACAATTTTGTATTTGAATTGGCAGGTTTATCTTTTAAAGATGAGTCTGCTTTGATTTATGAATTTTATATGAAAGGTCTTGATAATGATTATGTTGCGTCAAGTGGCAAAGAACATAGAGCCAATTATCAAAATCTTCCTCCTGGAAAATATGAATTTGTTTATCGTGCAAAAGGTAAAGATGGCATTTGGAGTTATAGCAATTCTTATAAATTTGAAATTAAACGACCTTTTTATCGTAAATGGTGGTTTATGACAATTGTTATTTTGTCTTTAGCAGCTATTGTTTATTTTATAATCAAGATGCGCGAAGCTCAACTTCGTAAACGTAACGAACATTTGGAAATGATTGTTAATGAGCGTACTTCTGAAATTAAAAAACAGAAAGATGCTATTGAACAAAAAAATGCAGAACTTGAAACACAACGTGAAGAAATCCTTTTGCAACGTGATGCTATTGAAGAAAAGAATGCAACTCTAGAACAACAAAAAACAGAAATTCTATCTCAACGAGATGAACTTGAAGTTCAAAAAAATATTGCAACTCAACAACGTGATGAAATTGCTCATCATCAAAAAGAAATTATGGATAGTATTTATTATGCTAAACGTATTCAAACTGCATTACTTCCAATTTCTTCGAATATTGCAAAAGTTTTACCTGAACATTTCATATTGTTTAAACCTCGTGATATTGTAAGCGGTGATTTTTACTATTTTAAACAAGTAAATCATTATGCTGTAATTGTTGCAGCCGATTGTACAGGTCATGGCGTTCCTGGTGCTTTTATGAGTATGTTAGGTTCTGCTTATTTAAACGAAATTATTGTTAAAACTCAAGACGAATTAAATTCTGGACATATTCTTGATTTGTTAAGATCTTATATAATTGAGTCATTGCATCAAACTGGTCGTTTTGATGAAGCTAAAGATGGTATGGACATAGCACTTTGTGTTTTAGATACCGACACAAATAAACTTCAATTTTCAGGTGCTTTTAATCCGATGTTTTTGGTTAGAGATGGTGACATTGAAGAATATCGTGCTGATCGTATGCCAATTGGTATTCATGATTATGCAGATGTCGGGTTCACAACATACGATGTTGACATGATAAAAGACGATATTGTTTATATTTTTTCTGATGGTTATGCTTCGCAATTTGGTGGCAAAACTGGTAAAAAATTTATGACTAGTCGTTTCAAAAAATTATTACTTGAAATTTCTCAAAATCCACTTGCCGAACAGCGTGAAATACTTGATGAAAAAATAGAAAATTGGATGGGTGGGGTTTATTCTCAAGTTGATGATATTTTGGTTATTGGATTTAAGATTAGTTAGGTAATTATATATTCTTGAAAAAAATCGTAATTTAATTTTATAATAAAAACGGTTGATAATTTCTTATCAACCGTTTTTTGGTAATAATTTAGTTTTATAACTTCGTTACATTGGAATTAAACCATGTTTTTTTTCAGGAAGATTTGCTTTTTTATTTTTTGAAACTTTTAAAGCGTGTTCTAGCATTGTACGAGTTTCAGAAGGTTCAATAACAGCATCAACATACCCCATTCCAGCTGCAACATAAGGACTAGCAAACTTCTTTTTATATTCTTCAATCTTTTTTTGCTTTATTAATTCAGGATTATCAGCAGCCATTATTTCTTTTCTAAAAATAACATTTACAGCGCTTTCTGGACCCATTACAGAAATTTCAGCATTTGGCCATGCAAAAACCGAATCAGCACCTAAGTGAATACTATTCATTGCTATATATCCACCACCATAGGCTTTTCTTAAAATTACTGTTATTGTAGGAACTGTGGCTTCGCTATAAGCATACAAAATTTTTGCACCATGACGAATTACTCCTGCATGTTCTTGATCCACACCAGGTAAATATCCAGGTAAATCAACCAAAGTTACAATTGGAATACTAAACGCATCACAAAATCTAACAAATGCAGAAACTTTATCACTACTATCTACATCTAAAACTCCTGCCATAACAGCAGGTTGATTGGCTACAAATCCTACACTATCTCCATTTATGCGTCCAAAACCTATAACAGCGTTAGGCGCAAACATTTTTCGAACTTCTAAAAATTCAGAATTATCTGTTAAACATTCAATTATATGTTTAACATCATATGGTTCTCTTGGATCAGAAGGTATTATATTTTCTATATCAGTTCGTTTAGGAAGAGAAGGTGATTTATGTAACGATTTTACTGAATTATTTTGAGGAATATATTCCAATAGTTTTTTTACTTGTTCAAAACATTCAAGCTCAGAATTTGCAAAAAAATGAGCATTACCAGAAATTTCGCTTTGAATTTTAGCCCCACCAAGATCTTCTGCCGAAATTTTTTCCCCTAATACAGTTCTGATAACTTCAGGTCCTGTTATAAACATTTTAGAAATTTTGTTAACAACAAAAACAAAGTCAGTTAGCGCAGGTGAATAAACAGCCCCACCAGCACAAGGTCCTAAAACAACAGAAATTTGAGGTATTATTCCTGATGCCATTGTATTACGATAAAAAATTTCGCCATATCCAGCTAAAGAATTTATACCTTCTTGAATACGAGCACCACCACTATCGTTTATGCCTATTAATGGAACTCGCATTTTTAATGCACGATCCATTATTTTTACAATTTTTTTGGCGTGCATCATTCCTAAAGAACCTCCTGCCACTGTAAAATCTTGAGCATAAATACAAACTGGCATTCCGTTTATAGTTCCTGTTCCTGTTATTACACCATCTCCAAATATTTCTTTTCTATCGTCTTCAAAAACTGCGTTAGAATTTTGAACAAACATATCATATTCTTGAAAAGAATCTTTATCAAGAATATCAATAATTCTTTCACGGGCAGAAAGTTTACCAAGAGCCATTTGTTTTTCAAGAGCTTGTTCTCCGCCACCATGTTTTACTTGTTCGCGAAGTTTTTGGAGTTCGCGATTTTTATTTTGATTAGACGACATTATTAATATGTGCTCTTTGATACTGAAACTATTTTGTCTACAATTACTTTTTGTTCACCTCTCCAGAAAAATGAATTTGGATAATGTTTATAATGTAATTCAACATCGCGACCAGTACAACGCATTAATGAATCTGCAATTTCTTGATCTTCAACAGAAAATTCTACAGTATTGCTTTCTATTGCACCTTTGGCATTTTTTAAACCAGTTTGAATTATTTTTCCTTCGTATGTTTTTATTACAAAACCTTTATGCATAAAGGTGGTTAATTGTCCAGCTTGAACTCCTTCGCCATCTGAAATATATCTTGTAAAGAATATAAACAAAAATCCTACTAATGCTATAGTAAATATTACTATTAAAATTAATACAAGTTTTTTCATAATTTATTTAATATTAAAAGATTAACTTTTTATGTTTTATTTTTCTTATAATTTCAAATATAAGAATTAAATTTGAGTTACGAATTATCTAATGTATTTTTTTTATAATTTAAATTAAAACTCTCCAATCAAATTATTATTAAAAATAATATCTATCAAACATTTAACTAAAGTATGATATTTATTAAGATTTTTTGAATGAATTTATTAATTTTGCAACCTGCAAAAATGAATGTAAATTATATTTTTATGAAAAATAAATTTGTTTTGTGTCTTTTTATTGCAATAATCAGCATTTTGTTTTGTGAAACAATTAATGCTCAGAATGTTGCTGGATTTTATGGCTATGCTATTAAATCTAAAATATCAACAGACACCAATAAACTTAATAAAGTTAATCAATTTGTTGAGGGGTTTGGTGTTGGTGCTATGTATAAACATTTAGAATTAGGACCGCTAGGCGTTCAATTTGAAATAAATTATGAAAAAAGTGGATTTTCATTTACCAATGATACAATTACTTATGATCAAGATTTAACTTATGTATCAATACCTTTATTAATGCACGCTGACATTGGGAAACATTTTGTTCATGGTCTTTTAGCTTTAGGTCCTTATATTAATGTTTTATTAGAAGCTCCTAATCCAGAAACTGATATCAATACAATATCTAAAAACGGTTTTTCAAAATTGTATAAATCTAATTTAAATAGATTTTCGTATGGTTTAATGGGGGAGGCTGGTATTGCTTTTTGTACAAAAGTTGGTGTTTTTCAAATTTCTGGTCGAGCTTGTATTGGGTTATCTAATCTTGTTAAGTTTGAAAATGTTGCTCTTTTTAATTTAACTTTGCCTAGAACTTTTGGTTTTGGGGTCGGTTATTTAGTTCCTTTTGGTGAAATTCCTTATTCTACAAAAAAGGATAAAATTATTGTAGATGCTTTTGGTGATGATTCTGCTGATCCTTCTGTTTATAATATTGAAAACGTTCAAGATTCTACTAAAATAAAAACTCAAGTTTCTGAACCTAAAAAAAACAAAAAGAATAAAAAACAAAATTCTGAAGTTGAAAACAATGTAAATCAAAATGAAATAATGCTTGATTCAACTGAAACTGAAGTAAATATAGAACTTTTGGAATCTGAAGACAAATCAGAATCTATCCAAACAGAAGAAATGATTAATTTAAAAGAAAATGAGTAGTCAAGGAAACATATATATGGTGCCAATGAACTTGGGAGATGTAAACGATTCTGTTTTTCTTCCTCCTTTTGTTCTTGACACAATTCGTTCTTTAAGGTTTTTTATTGCTGAAAATACAAGAACTTGTCGTCGTTATCTTATTTCTTTAGGAATGAAAGAATTTCTAAACGAAATAGAAATTTATGAAATGGATAAACACAACAAGGATTTTGACTATTCACAATATTTTAATGTTGTAAAATCAGGTAATAATTTAGGAGTTATTTCAGAAGCAGGTTGTCCAGGAGTTGCAGATCCGGGAGCTACTGTTGCTTTAAGTGCTCATCGTGCTGGAATAAAAGTTATTCCATTAGTTGGACCTTCTTCTATTTTAATGTCGATGATGGCTTCTGGTCTTAATGGACAAAGTTTTGCTTTTGTTGGTTATCTTCCTGTAAAAAATCCAGAACGTGCAAAATATATCAAAAAGTTAGAAGAACGTAGTCGCGAACTTAATCAAACACAAATTTTTATAGAAACTCCTTATCGTAATAATTTGTTGATTGAAAATCTAACTTCAACATTATCTCCAAATACTTTATTATGTATTGCATGCGACATAACACTTCCTACTGAATATATTGTCACCAAATATATTAAAGATTGGAAAAATATAAAAATCGATATCGACAAACGTCCTGCAATTTTTTTAATACTTAAAAAGAAATAATAAATAAAGTTCAATAATAAATAAAGCCATGGAAAATAATACAATAGCTGCAATTTGTACAGCTCAAGGCAATGGTGCAATTTCAATAATTAGAATATCAGGAAAAGACACATATAATATTGTGGCTAAAATATTTTCTCCTTTAAAAAAGAATTTCAATTTTGAAACACAATCTCAAGGTAATAAATTTTATAATGGCTATATTATTGATAATAATGGAAAAACAATTGATAGAGTCGTAGTTTTTTGTTATAAAAATCCACATAGTTACACAGGCGAAGACACAATAGAAATATCTTGTCATGCAAGTATTTATATTCAACGTCAAATTCTAAAAATTGTATTAGAAAATGGTGCACAACCAGCCCAACCTGGTGAATTTACCCAACGAGCATACATGAATGGAAAAATGGATTTATCTCAAGCAGAAGCTGTTGCAGACTTAATAGCATCTAAATCTGCCGCAGAACATAATATTGCCATTAATCAAATGCGAGGTGGAATTACTAATGAAATAAAACGACTTAGAGATTTATTACTAAAATTTACTTCGTTAATGGAATTAGAATTAGATTTTAGTGAAGAAGATGTTGAATTTGCCGATCGTAGTCAACTAAGAGAAATTTTGAACGAAACTAAAAATTATTTAAAACGACTAATAAATTCATTTGCTGTTGGTAATGCAATAAAAAATGGAATTCCAGTAGCAATTGCGGGTCAACCAAATGCAGGAAAATCAACCTTATTAAATGCGTTATTAAACGACGAACGCGCAATTGTTTCTGATATTCCAGGAACAACCCGTGATTCTATTGAAGATTCTTTAATAATTAATGGAATAACATACAGATTAATTGATACTGCAGGTATTAGAAATACTTCTGATACTATCGAAAAACTAGGAATTGACCGCGCAAAAAATGCTGTAGAAAAAGCAGAAATTGTTATTTTAGTAGTTGATCCAATGACTGATATTTATAAACAATATCAAGATGTTATTCCAAGTAGTTTTAATGGGAAATTAATTATTGCAATTAACAAATTAGATATCAAATCAATCGAAATTGACTCTCAAAAATTCCCAGATAATACTAAAATCATAAAAATATCAGCAAAACATAAAGAAAACATAGATTTATTGCTAAATACAATATCAGAATTTAGCCAAACAAATTATTCTACAGATGATGTGATTTTAACAAATCTTCGTCATTATGAAATATTTAGAGAAGCATTAGACTCAATAGAACGTGGAGAAACGGCTTTAAACTCTGGACTTTCAGGCGAATTTGTATCACAAGATATTCGTGAAGCATTACGACTTTTTGGAGATATAACAGGTGATGAAATTACACCCAATGAAGTTTTAGGTAATATTTTTAAGAATTTCTGTATAGGAAAATAAATTTCAACATTTTAAATATCAAAATCGTGTCATTAAAACCTAATCAAGGATTGCCAATGCCTTTAATTTTGGCATTGAGTGTAATGGCTGGTATTTCTGTGGCAAATTTATATTATTGTCAGCCACTATTAAATATGATACGAGAAGATACAAGATTATCAGTTTTTGAAGTAAATCTGATACCTGTTTTTACTCAAATAGGCTACGCTCTTGGATTACTTTTAATTGTACCAATGGGCGATTTATATAATAGAAGAAAAACTATTTTAACAAGTTTTATAGCGTGTGTAATATCTTTACTGATAATTTATTTTGCACAAAATACACCTTTGCTACTTGGAGCTTCATTTATCACTGGATTTTGTTCTGTATCGCCACAAGTTTTTATACCATTTGTTCTACTTTATGCAAAACCAGATCAAAAAGAGAGAAAATCAGGAATTGTATTATCAGGATTACTCGTTGGAATTCTTGTTTCAAGAGTAATAAGTGGTTATGTTGGTCATATTATGGGTTGGCGAAGTATGTATTTAATTGCTAGTGTAATTATGGCAATTTCAGCAATTATCATTTTTAAAATATTTCCAAACGTAGAACCTACATACAATGGCACATTCTTGTCACTAATAACAAGTATGCGAAATTTAATAAAAAAATATCCTCGTTCAATATTTTATTCAATTCGTTCAGCATTTGCATTTGGTTCTATGTTAGGACTTTGGGCTTGTTTAGCATTTCACATGAAAGAAGCACCTTTTTATGCTGATAGCAATACCGTAGGCTTGTTAGCACTTTGTGGTGTAGCTGGTGCTTTAACAGCTTCTAATGTAGGTAAATATATTCCCAAATATGGAGTTGAAAAAATTAATATAATTGGAGTTTTTCTTATTCTGATTTCGTGGATTATAATGTATTTTTTAGGAAATTGTTATTTAGGAATGATTACAGGAATAATCATAATTGATATTGGAATGCAATGTATTCAACTTAGTAATCAAAGTGCTACAATGAAACTATGTTCTGAAGCAACTAGTAGAATGAACACAATTTATATGGTAACTTATTTTTTAGGTGGTTCTTTCGGAACTTTTATGTCAGGAACAATGTGGAATTCTTTTGGATGGAACGGTACTATTTGTGCGGGAATTGGTATGATAATTTGTTCATTGTTTGTAACGTTTATTTGGAATATGGAAAAATATAAATAATCTCCTATTTAATTTGTAATAATAATTTATTTTTAATTTGAAATAATATTACATTTTATTAATCGTAATATGCTCAATATTTTACAATATTTCATAAAAATAAATAAGGAAATTAATCAAAATGTATTAAAAATTTTTTTATATTTGTCTATTAAAATTTTTCAAAATGGAATATAATACGCAACAATTATAATAAATCTTTAAAACACATTATCATGGAAGAAAATATCACAAACGAAATTGATTTTTTAGAAATTTTAAAATCAGCATGGGAAAAATTTAAAGCCAATTGGCAAATGTTAGTTATTTCAACTATAATTGGTTTTCTTGTACCTATGGGTCTATTTATTGCTTTTTATATTGGTATAATGGGAGCAATACAATTAAATGTGGACATGGAAGCATATAAAACTACCATTGGTTCCTCTTTCTTTATTGTAATGATACTATTTTATCTAATTTTATTTTTATATACATTTGGTGCTCAAAATGTAACATTAAAAATTGCAAAAAATCAATCTGTATCTTTCAAAGATTTCTTTTTAAATATTTCAACATATTTAAAATTGATTGGTTTAATGATTGCTACATTAATACTTGTTTCAATAGGTTTGGCACTATGTATTATACCTGGTATTATTTTAGCTTTTTTCCTTCAATTTTCAATGTTGATTATTATAGAAAATCCAAAAGCTGGAATTATTGACTCAATTAAATATTCTTTTGCTATGGTTAAAAAGAATTGGAAACCTGTAATTATAACAACATTAATAATTTCTGCAATTTCAAGTGTTGTTGGTGGAACTGGAATTGGTTTGCTAGTTGCTTTGCCATTTCAATATTTAGTGATTTCAATTCTATATTTAATTGTAAAAGATAAAAGCAATTTATTAGCTATTGAATAATAATACTAAATAATTATAAGAAAAGCCAAATTCGAATTTAGAATTTGGCTTTTTTTATTTTCAAAATATTGTATAATAATTCTTTATTTTGTGAAAATATATTTAGGTATATTATAAATTACTTTTCAAATATTCCAAAAATTTGTTCATTCCTATTACTTTTTGTTCTGATAAATAAAAACTTATGTTTTTTGTATAATATTCTAATGGTTCAAATTCTTTAATAAATTTATTTTTATAAAAATTTATAACTTTATTAATATCAGAAACACCAATTTTAATGGCTTCGTTGAATTTTTGTTTAAAATCAGAACTC
The DNA here is from genome assembly GCA_024413595.1 of Bacteroidales bacterium. Taxonomy (GTDB): domain Bacteria; phylum Bacteroidota; class Bacteroidia; order Bacteroidales; family UBA3824; genus UBA3824. The sequence goes on along the minus strand of JAKSUC010000009.1, from coordinate 19,614 downwards.
AAATCTTTTGTTGTTACCCATGATGCAAATACAAATGGAAATCCTGTGAATTTTATCCACTCTTCGGCTAAATCGTATTCATATTTGTATTTACGCTTTGTAAAACATCTATCTCCGATAATAATTCCTGCTTTTTCGATTTCTATATTATTTTCATATTCAGGTTCCGTTTTGAGCCATTCTGGTGATATTTTCCAAAAATATTTTGCTAAAATTTTGATTAATCGTACACTTGTAGCTGATTGATAATCAAGATATATGCCTTTTACTTTTTCAATAGGAGAGTCGCTAACTAGTAAAACCGTTCTAACTTTATTTTCCGCTCCTATACAATAATCAGATATTATTTTATAAGGTTTTGTTAATCTTGGAATTGCTCCTACAGGAATTAATGAAATGTCACATTCATTTTCAACTAACATTCTTGCACATTCTGAAGGATATTTTAATAATATTTCGCAATTATTTTTTATAAAATCTGAATTTTCTAATCCATATAGCATTGGTAGTGTATTGTAATAAGATACAGCTACAATTTTTATTTTATCCATTTTTATTGATTTATGTTAGTTCCTGTAGAATTGTCAATTTTTTCGGCTTCTAATTGCGCTATTGTTGCAGCTACGGTAGAAATTCCTCCTGTAAATACTGCGATAAAGGTTCCGCACATTATGTATAATGTTAATGTGTAAACAGCTCCATTTGCAATTGCTAACCAACGGTATTTGCTTATTATTCTAGCACTTTCTTTTCTGTCTCTTCGTAATCTTTCGTTTGTATAGTCCATAAATGAAAATCCAAAGTAATAACTATTTATTAAAAATATAATAAATGGCATTATTACCCCAATTACTGGTATAAAGCTAGCAATAAAACATAGTGCTATAAAAAAAGTTTGTTTAATTGTATTTTTTAATGCAATTAAAACTCCTCTCCAAATATCTTTCATAGTTTGTTTTGCACTAAAATCAAATTGTCTACCTGTTAAAAATGTGTCTGTTTTTTCTGATAATGTTGAATATATTGGTGACATACACATAATTACAATACTACCACCTAAAAAGATAAATATTACAAAGCATATTAATTTTGTTAAAACAGTTGTTGCTCCGCCAACAAATCCTGCCCAATTAGTTGATATTGCTCCAGTTTCAGTGATTTTTGTGTTTAACCAATCTGATAAATTTCCACTATAATGCCATATTAAAAATACTAATATTATGTTGAGTATCAATGGAATAATAAATAATTTACCCATTTTGTTTGATACTATTACTTTAAAAGCTTTTCCGTAAGATGAAAATCCTAATTTTATTTGTTCTGTTGCTGAAATCATTTTATTCTTATTTTTATGCGAATTTAAAAAAAAAATTTTATTTTTTGAATTTTTATCATTCAATACGATATTTTTTTGTAAATTTGTTTATCAATTAATTTATCTGTTAACTTAAAAAAATCATTATGAAATTAAGTGGAAGAAGAGAAAGTTCTAATGTAGAAGACCGTAGAGGCGGTGGTTTATCAAATGTTTCTACTGGTAAAAAAGGTGGTTGCCTTTCAATTATTGTTTTAATAATTGGTTATTTAATTTATGCCAAAACTGGCAATTCTACTTTGCTTGAATTTGCTCAAAATCAAGGAAATATCACTCAAACTGAAGAAGTTTCTACGGGTGGACAAGCTAATTATTCTAAAGAGGAACAAGAATTAGCTTCTTTTTCTAAAAAAATCTTAGCAAGTACCGAAGATGTTTGGACAAAAGTTTTTGATAATAGCAATTTAACTTATCATTGTCCAAAAATGGTATTATTTAAAGATGGCGTAAATACTGGTTGTGGTAGTGCGACTTCGGCTACTGGACCATTTTATTGTTCTGCCGATCAAGCTGTTTATCTTGATTTATCTTTTTTTACTTTAATGAAAAGACAATTAGGTGCTGATGGTGATTTTGCTTATGCTTATGTTATTGCTCACGAAGTTGGTCACCATGTTGAATATGAAACAGGTTTGCTTCAAAAACTTCATCAACAAATGAACCAGTGTAGAACAGAAGCTGAAGCTAATAAAATTAGTGTTAGAATCGAACTTTTGGCAGATTTTTATGCAGGAGTTTGGGGATATTATGAAAATAAAACATTTAAATCTTTAGAAGATGGCGATTTACAAGAAGCTATTAATTGTGCTCATCAAATAGGTGATGATTATCTACAAAAATCTGCACGTGGAACTGTTAATGCTAAAGAATTTACTCATGGAACTTCTGCGCAACGTATGAAATGGCTTAAACTTGGTTTAACAACTGGTGATTTAAGTAGAGCTAACGACATTTTAACTTGTAGCGAAAGTCAATTGTAGATTTTGTGTAACAATACAATATTATAAAAGAGGTTATTTCAAATTTGGAATAACCTCTTTTTTGTGAAAAAAAACCGATTCCTGTTCCCTAAGTGGTAAAAACCCCGAGTTAGGGAACAAAAATCACGATTTTCGTTCCCTAAGTGGTAAAAAAATCGAGTTAGGGAACAAAAATCCGAATATTTTTGTTTATCTTTGCGCTCAAATAATTAATTCGGCTATGGGAAAACTATTGGTAGGAAGATCATTCGAGAAAGCGCAACTGAGGAAACTCTACAACTCGGGCAAGACGGAATTCGTGGCGATTTACGGTCGTCGACGAGTGGGCAAGACTTATCTTGTAAAAGAGTTCTTCAACAACGAATTCGATTTCTATTTTACAGGAATATACAAAGGTAGCAAGACCGAACAGTTGAATGAATTTTGGAGACAACTTACCGAATACTCCAATCAGAAATTACCAAAATTCAAAAACTGGTTCGACGCCCTGGCTATGCTCAAGGACTACATAGAGACATTGAGCCACAAGGACAGAATCCTGATATTCCTCGACGAACTTCCCTGGATCGATACTCAGAAATCGGAATTTCTGAGAGCGTTTGAATATTTCTGGAACAGTTACGCGTCAGCCAACAAAAAAATAATGATGATAGTCTGCGGTTCGGCAACCACGTGGATGAGGGACAAACTTTTCGGCAACAAGGGTGGACTATACAACAGAATGACGCAGACAATGTACCTTGCGCCATTCAACCTTGCCGAAACCGAGGAATACCTTAAATGCAACGGCCTGGCTCTCAACAGGTATCAGATACTTGAAGCCTATATGATTTTGGGCGGTATTCCATTGTACCTGAGTATGTTGGAGAAAGAGTTCTCTCTAAGTCAGAACATCGACAGACTGTTTTTCTACGACAACGCCAAACTGAAAACCGAATACAATTTCCTGTTCTCGTCGCTATTCAAAGAGTCCACAATCTGCAAAAACGTGATTGAACTTCTGGCGCAGAAAGCCATAGGAATGTCGCGTCTGGAAATCAAGGAGTCATTGAAAATTCCTGACGGCGGAAAACTGTCGTATATTCTCAACGATTTGATAGACAGCGACTTCATCAGGTCATACAACTCGTTTGGCAAAAAGAAGCGCGAGGTTATTTACCAACTCAGCGACCTCTTCTCGCTATATTACCTCCGCTATGTAAAGGGATATTCGGGAAACGACAAGAACCACTGGTCGAATATGACAGACTCACCATCAAGAAGAGCCTGGTCGGGATACGCATTCGAGCAAGTCTGTCTGCACCACATCTGGCAAATAAAAAACAAGTTGGGCATACTTGGAGTGGAGACCAACGCATTCGCATACAAGAACAAGGATTTCCAGATAGACCTCCTCATCGACCGCAGAGACCAGGTGATAAACCTTTGCGAGATGAAATTCTCACAATCGGAATACACCATCGACAAGCGCTACGACGAGCACCTGAGGGAGCGTCGCGAACAGTTCCGGATTCTCTCAGGAACCAAGAAATCGCTGTACCTGACAATGGTGACCACATACGGTCTAAAACGAAACGAATACAGCGGAAACATCCAAAACGAGATTGTGACCGATGATTTGTTTGTGGCGGAATAGAGAGGGGGGATTAAACCCGTACAATTTTTTCTCCCAACACCGCAGAGATTTTGGCGATTGTTGACAACGTGAAATTATGCGTACCGCTAAGCCAGCGAGAAACCTCAGCCTCCGACCGCTTGATTTTCTTTGCGAAATCACGTTGAGTCATATTTTGCCTCGACAGAATCTCTGCAATCTTGTCGGCAATGTCAAACGACAAGTTCACCTGGATATTCACTTCCTCAGGAATCGAATCCAAGGCAGATTGGAATATTGTAGAATTGGTTGGGGTCATAGTTCGGCATTCAATAACTAAACATCAAAAATAATGTGAATTATCTAATTTTTACGTTAAATTCAAACGCATTTGAATTCCAACTCTTGATATATTATCAGCATTCACTCCTAATGTTTCTATGACTTGAGACTCGCTCACACTATCTGGAATTGCTAACGCTAAAAATTGTTCAGCTCTTGAACAAGCTACATAAACCAACCTTTGCTTTTCCGATATTTCGTTCCCATTTCTTTTAAACTCACTCAAAGAAATATTATTACCAGCACTATTCTTTGATAAAACGAGAAGTACACCTCCATAAGAAGCACCCTTAGAAGAATGAATGGTTTCAATTGGAATTTGAGAATTGGTATTGTTAGAATAATATTGAGATAAAGATTGACGTTTTAATTCAGCAATACGAAATCCATCAATTCGCTTTTTGGGAGAAAAATCAGGTTCCTGCTCTAAACCCATACAATTTTTCAATACTATTTGTGATTTTGAAGTCCAATTCTCAAAAGTCTCTTCCAAAGTAGGTATCAATGGTAGAATAGCCATTAATTTAGAATTTTCATTACAATTATTTTCTGATAAATATTCTTTTTGTTTTGTAAAATCTGTTGGGAAAACTAATTTTACAAAAATCTTTTTTAATATATAAACGGCCTCTGAATAGTTACATCTTTTATAATTATCCAAAACATCAATTAACATATATGGGATATCAGATTTCCAATAAGCAACCTGCTGTCTTGTGTTTAGATAATTTCCAATAAAACTATTACCTCTAACTAATATATGACAATTTGACAATGAATTTGATTTACATATTTCTAAATAATCATTTATAACCAGAGACAAATTTTCATTGTTATAAAAATATACTTTTATTGGTATGTTGCGATCAATAACATTATGTGAAATAATTGGCGCATCAGAGTCAGTCCTTATCTTACTATACATATCAATAATACGTTGAACGGACCTTCTATTCTCAGACAAAACTAATTTCTGAAAGGAATCATCCGCCAACAAGTCACTAAAAAATTGAGGATTAGCATCTCGCCATTCGTATATAGCTTGATAACTATCACCTATATATTCAATATTACTTAACCCAGCCTCAACCAATATACTAAACAGATTATTCTGCATCAATGAAGTATCCTGCGCTTCATCAATTATTACATAAGGGAATCTAGAAATAATTACTTTTGCAATTTCTGGATTATTGTGCATAATTAAATTGGCAAGATACAAAGCATCATTACTATTAATAACACCCTTTCTCATTCTATATTTAACAATGCTCTCTATATATTCTTTTTCGTCTTCCTTTTCAACCTTTTTATTACCAAAATATCTTGCATTTATACCCAAAGAAGTTTTTTCCGGAGGCATTATATGTATTTGTTGTCTTCCGACCAAAGGAAACCTTTCTCCTTCTGAATTTGTGGCAAAATACAAGCTATGTATAAATTCTCCATCATTTGTAACAAAAGGTTTATAATGGACCAAATTAGAACATTTCCAAAATGGAGAAACAATATATTCAAAAATAAAACTATCAATAGTAGACACAATATTCGGAAATGCAAAATTTTCATTATGCATCAATTGGTATTTGCTTTTTATTTCATCACAAGCCTTGTTTGTAAATGAAAGACAAGCAATCCCTCTATAATGTCCATATTTCTGTTGACATTCTTCTGCCAAATATTTTAATTTTTTAACAACACTAGTAGTTTTCCCGCTACCAGGGCACGCAGACAATACAATACGACCTCTTGCGTCTAAATAACGTTGTCTTTCTTCCGTCAATTCATAATCCATACTCTAAATAGTTAAATGATTAATAGCGTCAATTATATAATCAGGCACATTAAAATTGAAGGAAGAACTATTTATTAACTTGTCCTTCAAATGCATCGACAAATCTTGAGCAAAGGTTGACTTCTGAGGAATACATTTCCACAATAAAATGGCAATGTCCATTTTATCATCATCCTGCAAATCAATACCAGCTTTCGAATTAATAAAATCCTCAATCTTTACATACTGATTTTTATAATTATTTTTAATAAACAAATACAATTCATTTAATTTAACCTCTGAAATATAATTTCCTATATTAGCCAAACATATTTGATATTCTAATGTTTTATAGCCTTCGCAAATCAAAATTGTTTCTTGATTATTTGAAATGCTTCTCAAATTAGCAACTCGTTTATTTGACTGACCATTTTTTATATTCTCTCTCAATTCATACAATTTAGCAAAATCATCGGCGATAAGTTTGTCTAATGAATATTCTTTGTTTTTTGAATCAGTAAACTGATCACCATCAGTAATAACTGCTACCTTGTTAGACAATCTCCTGTTAGAGTCGCTTGAATTATATAACATCAGAAATTGAGCAAACGCAGTTCCTCCTGTATCAACAATTTCAATTTGTTTGTCACTCAATTTTTTGTTAATAACTTCAGAAAACACATCTATTAAAAGTGCCTCTGAAATACCTTCAATAAAAACGCAACCACGAGCATAAAGCATTTGAGAACGAGTAACATCTAAATACCGTTCTAACATCTTCATATATTTTTTAGACTTACTATCATCAATTTTATTTTGCCCCACCACATCACAAATTATATTTTCATTTTCACGTTCTAAGAAACAGTCAGATAATCTAACAATATTTCTATTCAACACGAAAAGATTGTCCAACGGAATTCGTGAAGTTAACGTAGGAGAATGAGTTGTAATGAATAATTGAGAATTTTCAATATAACTAGCATTCACCAAAAAACTATATAAATTTAATTGAAGTTGAGTATGTAGATGAGCTTCAGGTTCTTCAATAAACAATGCGTATATTTCATCCTTATCATTGTCATAATTATCTTTAATATCGCTTAATACAGTGGCTATGTATATCAAATTATTATACCCCAAACTATTTTGCCACAACTTCATCTCTTTGTCGTGTCCCAACTTCAAAATAGGCTTAATTGCATTAACGATATATTCAATCCTATTGTCTTCAATTTTTAAATCAACTTCATCATAATCGTGCTTGAAAATATTTGACATATTTTCATTAACACCCTTTCGTGTTGATTTAACCTCTTCCCTATCCAACAAAGTTTCATTAGCCTGCTTTATAATATTCCTAATATCATTTGCAGAATTGTTTTGGTTAATCTTCCTTCTGATAACATTTCCTAACAAATTATTCTTTGTGCTCATCAAATCTTTTGTGCTATCCCTAACAGCTCCAAGATAATAGGATTTAAACAAAGAAAGGGTATTATAATCCAAAGAAACAGAATTATCAGGATTTCCAGGCACACATCTTCTTTGTATTCTATTGTTTTCAATTTTAGAATATTCTAATCTAACTTGTGCAACAATTTTATGGTCAATATCACACAAATAATTTATATAAGCCCCCTTCTGAGAATCAGATAATTCCTCAAAAGTATAATCAATAGTTATTTTATCTGCTTGTGAATATGAACCATCATCATTAAAATGGATATGAAAATCATCAATATCCACACTCAAGTCTTGGTCTTTATCGCCAATGCAATAAAATAATCTTATAGCATCAATTAACGATGATTTACAACAGCCATTACTACCAATAACTACATTTAGAGAGGAATTGAAATTAACTACTAAATGATCAATTCCCTTGTAATTTGTTATTTCAATTCTAGATAAATACATAATAATAATTATATAATTATTTAAACTATACCAATTGATCTTAAATCTCAAAAAAGAATACATTTAAGAATCAAATATCAAAGAATATTTCTTGAAATCTGGATCGTTTCTTAAGTTGTGCATATCAATAACGATATTACCATATTTAATCCATTCCCGAACTGGGATTTTCAAGACCTTAAGAGCCTTCAATAAAAGCGGTACATTATATAATCCTCCATCTTTATAATCCTCCAATATCCTTTCCCTAAAATGTACACTATATATATCATTACCTGTTTTGGTTTCTCCTTCGATATGAACAATTACCCCAATAAGCAATAGCATTCTTGCTACTTTTGTCCACTTCTTTTCTGGTATATTCAATACTTTTAATTTCTTAGATAATTGTTCTTCAACCCCAATTAAATCCTTAATAGACTTTCTGTTAAGATAACTATTATAATTTTAAATGTCACAGTTTCTATGCCATACATATTCCTTCGCAAGTCGAACCTCTTTCTCAGAAGAACTTTCCAGTATTGTATTGGCAGTATTGATTACACCGCCAGCAACCTCTGAGGCAACAGTAATTACTGCCGAGTTCAACTTTTCTTTGGGATTTCCTTTGCTTGCTGAAGCCTCCAACAAAACAAAAATAATTATAATAAATAATATGCCTCCTAATATAGATAACATTGTAAACAAGTTTAAATTAATATTTAATAGACCTTAAACTCAAGCCCTTTTTACAAAGATAGTTATTTTTTTCAATTGGGAGTTCTCTTCAATCAAAAAAACGTGAATATTTTTCACACTTTCTCACTCCACCTTCAACGCCACAAGTGTAATTTCCTCATTCGTCGCCGAGGTTATGTCTATCTCGAAGCAAGAGCAATAGAAATAGTTTTTCATAGTTACCTCCTTAATTATGTTAAAACACCGATTCTCGTTCCCTAACTATCCAAAAATCCGAGTTAGGGAACAAAAATCACGATTTTCGTTCCCTAAGTGGTAAAAAAAATGAGTTAGGGAACAATTTTGTGGGGCTATGAGAGAGTGTGTGTTGATAAATAAAAGGATAAAAAATATTACCCACAAAAAATACTTCTAATTTTGGAATTATAAATAATTTTTATTTGTTGTTATTATTTTTTTTATTGAAATAAATGGACTAAAAAATCATAATATAATCTTGTTTATTCTAGGTAATTTAGTACTTTATACGATTGTATTTAAGATTTTTACCTAGTTTCCCATCTTCTATTTTCGTTACTTAAGTGGTAAAAAAAACGAGTTGAGGAACAAGAATCAGAATATTTTCACAAGACCTATATAATTTCACATCCCTATAATAGCATTTTTTTTGGAAATCTTGACAGCCCTAATGGCTTTTTAACAAAATAAACTGAATGCAAAATTCGGAATGTGGATTTTGTCCAATTATTTTATAGGTGTCATATATCTGTAATTATATTTTATATTATTTGTTAAAATATTTTACACTTTGTATTATTGACAATATAATTTGCAATTGATAGTCTTGTTATGCCGGTAGTGTTAAAATTAATTTATAGTACTATATTAGCTACTTTTGTTTCTTTTATAGTTACTTGGTTATTCAAATTAATACCAGGAATGAAAAAAGTATTATAATTGTATGTATATATTTAGAGTGTCAATTTTTCGCCATATTTTATAATAATAAATAGAAATGAATTATAACATAATAATATTTGGTTAGAATTTAAAATTTTTATTAAATCAATTCTGATAATTTTTTCATTATTAATTCTATAAGTTGATTTGTATTTTCTATTTTTTCTGTTTCGGTTTCTTTGATTAATATTCCAAATTCACCTTCGCAACCATAAAAGATATTTTGTAAATCTTGTTTGCTTGCTTTATAATCATTTGTAAAAGATTTAGAAAATGAAAATAATTCAGGTTCTGGACATATTAATTCTATAATTAATTGTCGTGTTCGGTCTGTTACATTTTCTAGAGAATTGTCTATATCTCTATAATCAGCAATTTGTTTTCCGTTTTCCCAAATTCCATAATATAAATCGTGTTTTGTTGTTAACATTCCTATTCCATTTGGCAAATCATTATTAAAAAGTCCAGAAAATTTTATACAACCTTTAGGATGATTTTCAGGAAAAATTTTTGTAGCATGACCAAACAATTTTCCATATACCCAACTTCCATAAATTATACTACCATCATGAGCATGACAAATTCCAGTAAGTGATTTTTCATCAGAATATTTTCCTTCAAAAATATCATTTTGTGGAGAAATCATTTTCCCAGACTGAAAATAATTATATTTCCATTCTCCAAAGTTTACCGAACCATCGTTGTAATACATTATTCCTTTACCTTCGCGTTTATCTTTCGAAAATTGTCCGATATATTTTCCTTTGTCATATATTTTTTCTTTCCAAGTGTAATCTCGATTTGATACAAAATTTTTTATTAATTCTTCTTTCATTTTCAGTCTTTTTTTTCAATTGATATACAGCAATTTTAATACCTAATTACATTTTTTTATTATTTTATTTTCTTAAAAAATAATATGCGAATTAAAGTTGTAATCAATTAATTTTTTTAAATTTGCCGAAATATTAATTAAAAACATAAAATAGAAATGACAGACGAAACAAAATCATGGCTAAAAGATGTAGCCAACGGAGCATTAGGTACTATTATTGGTATTTTGTTAACATTCGGCTTTGACAAAGCAGTTGAAGTTCACGATGCTCATGAAAATTATGTAAAAATTACAGCAGCTACAATTATCAATCTTGAAAGATATGTTGATCAAATTAGTGCTTGTAAAAATCAATTAGATTATATTCAAGAAACTCTTGAAAGTGTCAGTGAAATGGATGATGAAACTTTAGAAGATTCTACTTCAATTTATAATTTTTACGATATTTTCGCTGAATTGTCTTTTGTTCAATACGATCGATGGATTGAAGAAAATTTTATAACTAAAGGAGAATTTATTGATAACACAGATTTACGTTTAAAAATTGGTCAAGTATATTCTTACAAAGATTTAAGTAAAGTTGAAATTGAGGCTTTTAATAAAATTAGACTTGTTCAATACGAAAAATATTTTGACAAAGATTGCGAAGGTGTTAAAAATCCTATTATTGAAATTATGCAAGATAAATCATTTAATAAATTTTTATTAGCTGCATATTCGCTTCAAGCAAACATTGATTCTTATTTAAAAATTATGACATCTGAACTTGATGAAATAAAGAAAATAGCTGATATTCCTGAGGAAGAAATGAAATCGTTAAGAGAGTCTGCTACTAAACTTGAAAACGTAGTTAATAAATCTTACGAAACAGAAGAATAATTTTAATTCTTAAATATGTTTAAAAGCTCGACAAATATTCGAGCTTTTTTTTTGTTATTTCTTTTTTTTTCTGATATTTGAACAAAATAAATCGTGATAGATTATGGATATAAAAAAGTTTTTTTCACCACAAAATTTTACAGAATTAGTTAAAGATGCTTTGCAACGTTTTTATGTTGCTTTAATTTTTTTCTTTTTGCTATATTTAACTATTGAATTTAATCATTATAAATTAATATCATCTGAAAGAATAAAATTTTTTACATTATTTTATTTTAGTTCTAGTGCATTTTTGAATTTTGCATTATTTCTTTGGGCAGAAGGTTGTAAATCTTTAAAAACCAAAATTATAACTTTAGTTTCTGTAAATATTTTTTGGTTTGTTTATTCGTTCGTAGTGTCGAAAGATGCATTTTATCAATCACAGCAAATTTTTATTTTTCCTTTAATGTTTGCTTTATGTACAACTATTTTATTATCAATGTTTTGCTTACCATTTTTTAGGTGCAAAAATGACATTCCATTTGTTAATTTTATTTCTAAATTTATCAAAAGTATTTTAGTTTCAGTTTTAATAATTTGTATTTTATGTGGTGGAATTTCTTTGTTGTTTTATTCTGTAGATCAATTATTTAATTTAAAACTTGATGATGATTTTTTAGTCTCAATTCTTTTCTTTATTTCTATAAATTTAACACCAATTTTAGTTTTTATTCAAATACCTAAAAAAGATCAAGTTATAGATGACAATGTTTATGATTTGGATAAAATTTCAAAAGTTGCAATAAGATATTTATTTATACCACTTTTATTAATTTATCTTATTGTGTTATATGTTTATGGACTAAAAATTTTGTTTTCATTTGAATTGCCAAAAGGTATGGTTTCTGTTTTGGTTTCTGTTTCAATGTTTGTTATGGTTTTGATTTCTGTATTTATTTATGGAAGCAAATTTTTGGAAGGAAATAAACTTGATAAATTATTTTTAAAATATGTTCCTATTTTGTTATTACCACTATTAGTTTTAATGTCAATTGGAATTTTTAAACGTCTTTATGATTATGGAATTACAATTTCTCGTCTTTATTTATTAGTTGTAAACATCTGGTTTTATGCAGTTTGTATTTATTTGATAGTTACAAAAGTGAAACGTGTAATTTGGATTCCTGCTTCGTTTTGTATAATATTTATTCTTATTTCGTTTGGACCTTTAAGTATGGTTAATATTACATTTAGGTCTTTAAAAAATGATATTGTTTCTTCTTTAGAAAAATCCAATTACCAAATTCCTATAACAAAAGATCAGTTTGAAGATTGGGTAAAAAATATCGATTCTACTGAAGTTGATAATATTTCTAAATTTAGATATTTAGTACAAGAATATCCATTTGATAAATATAGTGAAATTGTTGATAGTTATGTTGGTTATTGGGATTTTGATATTTCTTCTAATGAAGAAAATAATGATAAAAAAATTATTGTAAATGATACTAATATTTGTGGATATTATAGTAATTATGATTTAAATGTCAATTCAAAATTAAATGATAAATACTCTTATTTTTATAGAATAGACGATGAATATATTTATTATTCTGATTCTGAAATAATTGAAGATTCACTTAAAATGAATATTACAATTCCAAACCAAAAGGAATATCAACTCTTTGTAGAACGTCAAAAATTAATTGATTATAATGAAAATGATTCTGTTAGCATAATACTTAAAACAGATTTTTCTTTATTTGTTTTCTATGATTATCGTTTAAATATACAAGCTGATGATTTATCAAGTTTAATTTTTTCTGGATATTTGTTTGTTAAATAAACGATTTAAGATTAATCTTAATTTGTGTCTATTGTTTGAGTATGAGCACATTTTATTTAATATTTGATTTTTTTACAAAAAAAATCATTAATTTTGCATAAATAAAAATTATTATAATTATGGAGTCGACTGTGGATATAAATGTTTTACGAATTAATTTGGCAAGAGAAATTCTTAGTCAAGATCTTGATTGTGAAATTGTTGAAAAAGTTTCAAAATTTTTAACTAAACTCAAATCTCAAAAACATAATGATGTTGATTATTATGAGTCTGAACAATTTTATAAAGATTTGGAAGAAGGACATGCAGAATTTGAACGTGGTGAATGTTTTTCTGTAAAATCAAAACAAGAGATTCATGATTTAATTTGGGGCTAATATGTACGAAATACAATTCACTAAAAGAGCTTTAGCTGACATTAATAAGATAAAAAAGTCTGGTAGTAAAGCCATTAAGAAAAAAATTGAATTATTTTTATTAGAGTTACAAGAACATCCTTTAGTTGGTGTTGGAAATATTGAACAACTAAAAGGATTACCAAATACTTATTCTAGAACTATTGATAAAAAAAATCGTTTGGTTTATGAGGTTTATGATGATAAAATATTAGTTCTTGTTCTTCAAGCCTTAGGTCATTATGATGATAAATAGAATATTAAATTTTACTATTGTTTTCTAATAATTTGTTATAATTTTCTGTAATATTCTTTTGAACCAACCATATTCCTATTGGAAAAATAATAATCAATAATGCTAAGTATAATTTATTGATTTTTAGTTTATTATTTGTTTCTTCATCTAAAGTTTTTATTATTTCACTTGTTTTTAAAGTCCAATAGAATATTGCGATTGTTGTTATTAATGAACTGATTAATATAAAAATAATCATAATAGTTATATTTGAACTATTTCCGTTTATATTTTTAGAAGCAATTAAAAATCCTAAAAGATGTATAATTGGAAAAAATATACTTATTAAAAATAATATTTTATTGTTTAATTTTTTAATTTTCAATTTGTTATTTAATCCAAAAGATATATTAATTGCCCACGAAATTATTGAAATGTAGTATATTATAAAAATATATAAATAACTATCGATTCTTGCTTGCAAAATTTCACTTGTATTATTTTGGTCAATTTTAGGAATATAAAAACTTTCGTTGACAAATATTAATAATAATAAAAGTCCAAATGTTAATAAAAAAATTTCCCAATGATCTGATTTTAAATATTTTTCTATCATAATAATCTGAATTAATATAAAAACAAAATTATTAAAATTTTGATAAAAAATTTTATTATGTATCAAATCAAATTATATAATTTAATTAATTTCTTATCATAAAAAACTTAAAATTCATTTGTACAGCTAACGAAAAAGTTATAATTTTAAAGATTAATTTTGTAAGACTTTTAAAAATATAATAAATTGAGTATTAATATATTAGGAATTGAGTCGTCATGTGACGATACATCAGCTGCTGTAGTAAGCGACGGTTTTTTGATATCAAATGTAATTGCAAGTCAAGCAGTTCATAGTGCATACGGAGGAGTTGTGCCAGAATTAGCTTCTCGTGCTCATCAACAAAATATAATTCCAGTTGTTGATCAAGCATTAAAAATTGCTCAATTATCTAAAAATCAAATTGATGCAATTGCTTTTACACGAGGACCAGGTTTATTGGGGTCGCTTTTAGTTGGAACTTCTTTTGCTAAAGGTTTTGCTCTTTCTGCAGAAATTCCTTTGATTGAAGTTAATCATTTACAAGGACATGTACTTTCTCAATTTGTTCATGAAAAAGATAATCCTAAAGAAAATCCTGCTTTCCCATTTTTGACTCTTTTAGTATCTGGAGGTCATACTCAAATAATTTTGGTGAAAGATTATTTTGATATGGAAATAATAGGTTCTACAATTGATGATGCTGCAGGAGAAGCATTTGACAAATGTGCTAAAGTTATGGGTTTAGGTTATCCTGGAGGTCCTATTATTGATAAACATGCTCAATTAGGTAATGATCAAGCATTTAAGTTTACAAAACCACATATTCCAAATCTTGATTTTAGTTTTAGTGGTTTAAAAACTGCATTTTTGTATACATTGAGAGATAAAATTGCTATTGAACCCAATTTTATTGAAAATAATATTGATGATATTTGTGCGTCACTTCAAACAACAATTATTGAAATTTTGTTAGATAAATTAAAACTTGCTGTTAAACAAACAGGAATAAACAGAATAACAATAGGAGGTGGAGTAGCTGCAAATTCACAACTAAGAAATACTCTACAAGCAGAAGCAGATCGTCGTCATTGGCATGTGTTTATTCCAGAACGAAAATATACAACCGACAATGCAGCAATGATTGCAGGAGCAGGTTATTACAAATTTTTAAATAAAGAATTTGTTGATATAAGTGTAGCACCAGATGCTCGTTTAAAATTTTAAATTGTTTGTTTATGGAAAATAATTCAAATAGAAAAGTTTCAAATTTTGAATTAAAATTATATTCACTAGTTGACGAAAACGCCAAAGACAAGCCATTACCAAAATATTTTAATTATTTTATTATGGTTTTGATAGTCTTGAACGTTTTTACAATGATATTAGAAACTGTTGAAGAAATTTATCAGCCTTATAAAGTTATTTTCCATTCATTTGAAATTTTTGTAATCATAATATTTACAGCAGAATATTTAATTCGTTTAATAACGGCAGATTTGGCTTTTCCTTCTACTAGTCGGTTAAAAAGTATTTTAAAATATATATTTTCATTTTATGGATTAATAGATTTGTTGGCAATATTGCCATTTTATATGCCATTTACAAGTTTAGATTTACGAGTTGTAAGAACATTAAGATTATTACGATTTTTAAGATTGTTTAAAATAGCTCGATATAACAATTCGCTAGAATTAATAAAATCAGTAATGTATGAAAAACGTTCAGAATTAGGAGTAACGTGTTTTGTGATTATTGTAGTAATGATAATAGCTTCATTCTTAATGTTTTATGCAGAACATTCGGCACAGCCAGAAAATTTTCCCAATGTATTAACTTGTATTTGGTGGTCGATAGTAACTTTAACAACAGTAGGTTACGGAGATGTGTTTCCTGTAACAGGAGTGGGGCGACTTTTAGGCGGAATAATAGCATTTTTAGGAATAGGTTTAGTTGCATTACCAACAGGTTTGATTAGTGCTGGATTTTTAGAAAAAATAAATCAAAAATCTAAAGAAGAAGATAAAAAGGAAGAAGAATTAATTGATAAAAAATCAGAAAATTTGCAAGATATTTGTAATCATAATTCAGACAACAAACATTATTGTCCATATTGCGGTCATAAATTAGACTAAATATGAAACTTTATTGTAAATTTTAAGTTAAAACAATTGTATATTAACAATTGAAATGGCCACAGATTCAGTTTACTTATCAGAAACAACACCTGCAGAACAAGTTCTTCATCGAAAATCGTATTCAGAAGAGGATACCGACCTAATGTTTGAACAAATTTTAATGGGTGATTTATATTTTAAATCAGAAGAAGATAAAAATCTTGTTCAAAAAGCCTATGAAGTGGCCAAACGTGTTCATCATGGTCAAAAACGTCATACTGGAGATAGTTTTATTTATCATTTGTTCGACGTTATGACTATTGTGATTCAAGATATTGGTTTAGGTGCTGTTAGTGCGGCTGGTGCTTTACTTCATGAAATTACTTTTCAAACTGAATTAAAAGTTGAAGATATAAATCAAATGTTTGGTCCTAAAATGGCAAACATTGTTGATTCTTTGGTTAGAATTAAAGGTACTTCTGAATATTTTAAAGATTCAGAACCTGAAGTTTATAAAAAAATTATTCTCGGATTAACTAATGATATTAGAATAATATTTATAAAACTTGCCGATCGTCTTTCTAATCTTAGAACATTAGAAATCAAGACTAAAGATAAACAATATCAAGTAGCATACGAAACTATGCAAATTTATGTGCCTTTGGCTCATCGACTTGGACTTAATAAAATTAAAACTGAACTTGAAACTTTATCTTTTAAATTTTTAAATAGAAAAGTTTTTGATGAAATTACTTCAGAACTACAATTAACCGAAGGTGAACGTAAAAATTTTATTAATAAATTTACACTTCCAATAATTGCAAAATTAGTTCAAAATAATATAAAATTTGACGTAAAAGGTCGTCCAAAAAGCATTTATTCCATTTATCAAAAAATGCAAAAGAAAAATATTTCATTAGACGAAGTATTTGATAAATTTGCAATTAGAATAATCTTTACGCCAAATAATCCTGACCAAGAACGCGAAGAATGTCTCAAAATAGTAAAGTTAATTAAAGAAGATTTTTATGTTCATCCCGAACGAACACGAGATTGGATTACTGTGCCAAAAGAAAATGGTTATGAGGCATATCATTTAACAGTTTATGATGAAAAAAATAAAGTTTGGGTAGAAATTCAAATTCGTAGTCAGCGTATGGACGAAATAGCTGAATATGGATTTGCTGCACATTGGAAATATAAAGGTATTAAAGATCGCAAAAATGTTTTTGACGATAAACTTAAAATGCTTAAACAAAAGTTGGAAGATCCAAATGTTAGAAATTTTGACTTTTTAGAAGATTTTAAGTTGTTGATGTCAGATGAAATTTCTGTTTATTCATCTGATGGAGAAGTGCTTACATTGCCTTCTGGCGCAACTGTACTTGATTTTGCGTATTATTATAATCCAGAAAAGGCAAGTTCGTGTATTGGAGCAAAAGTAAATCATAAGATGGTTACAATTGCAACTCGTTTAAAAAATGGAGATTTAGTAGAACCTGTAACATCAAATAGAACCAAACCAAAACCAGAATGGCTTTCTATTGTTCACACTTCTAAAGCATTAGAAATTTTAAAAGAACAACTTCACGATTTCTTGAAAGTAGAAATAGCTGAAGGTCAAAGAGTTTTGCACAATTTGATAAAAAAATATGGAATAAACAACGAAAAAGAGGTTGTAAATAATTTGGTTACGCAATTTTCGTGTGTTACCAAAAATGATTTATTATCAAATATATCAAATCAAAAAATTTCTATTGAAGATTTAGAACAAAGCGTAAAAAAATTTGCATCAAATACTATAGTAAGATTTTGGAAACTACAATTTGGAAATTCTCCAATTGTTAAAAAAACTGACTCAGATGTTTCTAAATATTTAAATGGCGAAAATCTTGATGATAATTATGAATTGGCTGATTGTTGTAATCCATTGCCTGGAGACGAAGCTGTTGGTTTAATTGATAGTGATAAAAATACTATTTTTATTCATAAGAATAAATGTTTGTATGCAGTATCTAAAATTAAGGAAGATCCACGTTTGTTAGTTCCTGTTGTTTGGAAAACTCATAAAGAATTGTCAGGAACTGCAAAAATTAATTTTGAAGGTGTTGATCAAAAAGGTATTGCACAAAAAATTATTTGTACAATTTCGCAAGAAGTTGAGTTAAATCTTAAAACAATTCATATAGAAAGTGATGATACTAGTTTTTCTGGTTGGATAGAGGTTTATGTGCGTACACAAAATCATCTTGATAAACTTGTTAAAAAATTATCAGATATTGATGGAATATTAAGTTTAATGGTTCAGTAAATTATGATTTTTGATAATAAAAAATGCGTTGAATGTCATTTACGAGATACTCTATGTAAATGTTTGAGTGATAATGAATTTGAAGCATTAGCAAGTTATTCACGTTTATATGTGTATAAAAAAGGCGATGTTATTTTAGATCAAGATACCAAGTGTTTTGAACTTGTATATTTAACAAAAGGTGTAGTAAAATTTGTTTTGAATAATGATGGTCGAGAATTAATTGTTGCAGTAGATAAAGCTCAGACTCTTATAGGGTTGGCTAATATATTAAATGAAGATATCAATTATTTTTCAGTAATAGCACTAACAGATTGTAATGGTTGTGCAATTAATCTTTCAAAATTTAAAATGTTGATGATGAATAATAAAAGTTTTATGTTTGAGGTAATGTCATTATCAACACAAATGTTTAGAGGTGCAATTAATAATTTTATAAGTGTAGCACGCAAACAAAGTAATGGGAGAGTGGCAGATGTTTTAATTTATTTGTCTGACAAAATATATAATTCACGAAAATTTGTATTAGACCTTTCACGACAAGAACTAGCTGATTTTGCAGGATGTAGCAAGGAACAAATAATTCATACATTGCGAAATCTTAACAATGACAATATAATAAAAGTTAGTGGAAAAAATATTGAAATACTCGATTTTGAGAAATTAGCAACTATCAGTAAAGTTGGGTAATTAAAAAAAACACCTCAAAAAATTTTTTTGAGGTGTTTTTTTATAAAAATCTATTGTTGTCCGAGATAATTTCTAAAATCACAATACGACGGCTCTACAAATATCT
>JAKSUC010000089.1 GCA_024413595.1 Bacteroidales bacterium | reverse complement strand
ATTTCTCTATTTCTTAATGGTTCAAGCTCTGGAATATCCTTAATTGCGTCTTCCATGTCATATTGTTTTGTTAAACCATCCATAAACAAAACGCGAAGTATTGTGCCTTCACTAAAATAGAGTTTAGCTCCATGTATAAATTTAAATGCCATACTTAAATTTTAGGGGATATATCACATAAAATCAACAATTTTCAAAATAAAAGAAAAAGACCGAAATTAATTCGGTCTAGCTCGCGTAACACAAGTGTTATTTTAAAGCGTCTGTAGCTATATTTAATCTCTACAAAGAGATAATGTTAATAAAACTTTTTTAATAAGATTTATTTAACTTCAATTTTAAAAATTATATCCAAACAATTTAATAATTCTTCTTTGGAGAGATGCTCATCTTTACTACCGCTAAAATGTATATATGAATTACGATCCATCCTTAAGCGATGCAATAAATCTTTTTCTTTGCTACTTATCTCGCCTTTTCCGTTGCCTCGATATTGACATAACATTGAATAAAAATCTCCGCGATAATCAAGCATTCTTAATTTTGCCTCTAATAAAGTACACATATTTATTACAGCCTCTTTTAAGAAGCCACATTTTACTTGATTTGTAATTTCTTCTTTCGTAAAGGAATGTTCTAATCCGTTTAGGGCTTTAAGCTTTGTTCTATAAAGTTGTAATAATTTCTTTTTCATTGAAAACCAATTTTCTACTAGTTTACCATGACCATATCTCTCATCTTGATAATTTAATGTAATGTGGAGAGTTGGCTGACTATAGCAAAAATTAACCCAATAATGACTTAAATGAATTGGATAATGAGAATTAATAACGCTCACCATTTGTTCGAGCTCTTCTTTATCGATACGATCTAATTTTGCGCCACAAATAGATTTATAATGTTTTGTTAGAACATCATAATTTTTCTTCTTAAATAAAATCCTAAAATATTCTTCATAACAAATAGGAAAATGTTCAAGAAGATATACTTGCAATCTGGGATCTTTTATTGTTTCTATTTTTCTTAAGTCGAGAATAGGCCCATTAAGATATTTGTTAATTTCCTTTTCAGTATATTTATTCATCGCAGTCTTCCTCTTTCAAGAAATAGTTTACATCAATAGAATTAATTTTCTCAATTAAGTTTGAACCATCAATTGTTTTATTAGAAAAACCAATTTTATTTTTTAATACCCGTTTGAATAAATCATTGATAAACATTTTGTTTCTAATGCCCCAATATTCACTACTGCACCTGTATTCTTCAGGGATTTCTTTATTAAGGTATTTAGGGACAGAATGATATGAAAATTGATAGCAATTATTAAATTCAAAAATAATTAAATTGTTGCCTCCAAGTTCTTTATCAATGTAATTCATTTTTATTGAATTAAATAAGATGTGTTTTG
This sequence comes from Bacteroidales bacterium, assembly GCA_024413595.1. Classification (GTDB taxonomy): domain Bacteria; phylum Bacteroidota; class Bacteroidia; order Bacteroidales; family UBA3824; genus UBA3824. Next base: position 9,371 of record JAKSUC010000089.1, on the reverse strand, counting down.
ATCTTCTAAGAAGTCTCTTTAAAGTTGATTTAAAGGAGTAATTAATATGCTCGTTATGGTTATCTTGCTTAACATACGTATTTAGCAAAGCTGCACTTGTTAAGAAAAGAAGTGCATCACCATCTTTTTGCAAATCAATATTGTGAATTATATAATGTGCCTTAAACGCATCTAAATCACTCACCACTTGTGGTGTTTCTTTTTCTTTGTTTGATAATGCTAATTCTTTTATTGTAACAATAAACGAGCTAAATTGTTTTATTTCTTCTTCTGACATATTAGATTTTGCACCCTTTTCAACTCCGGTTGGTCCGGTTGTTCTATCAACCCAATCTTTTAATGAGGTTTTTGTATTTTCAAATTTTCTAAGAATTGTTTTAGAAGGAAGATTTGAAAGAACGCAAACAGCTTCTAAAATAGACATGGTCATATGAGCATCGTCGCTAGACAAATGTTCTTGAAACTGAGCAATTTTTGATGATCCAACTAATTTTATATACGTTTCTTTTAAATGTGTTGGTTTGCTTTCTGAATATAAACTTGCAATCTTTTGAACATCATAGCAAACAAAGTCAAAAGGTTCTAAGTTATATCTCTTGCATGAATTATAGATGTATGAAATGTCATTATCTGAACTAAATCCAAAACAAATAACATCATCATTAAACATGAGATGTTTTATTTGGTTATAAAATGCTGGAAATTCTGGTTGTGAATAATAATATTCATACGGCCAAGCAAGTTCCAAATCCTTTTGGTGTTTTCTTCCTTTTAGATGAAATCTACAATCTCTCCCTTTTCCAGGAGACATTGGATATACATTCTTTGAAAGAATGTTAAAGTTCTCATCAGTTACAACAAAACCATATTCACATATTTTCCCAACTCCATTAAAACAATTGGAACATTCGATATCAAAAAATAAATATTTCATAAACTTTCTTCCTTCTTATACCGTTTATTTTAGATAGACAAAATTAACACCTTTTTTCTTTAATCTAGTATTTGTTATTTTTTCACAAATTTCTGATTCTGAATTTGAAATTAAAATAGTTGTCCTGCTTCCTCCGTCTTCCTTATTTAATTCATCAACTGCTTGTCCTGTTGTTCCGCTTCCTGCAAAGAAGTCTAAAACGATAGAGTTTTTCTTTGTTGTTGCTCTTGCAAATTCTTTTATTAATTTTACTGGTTTTGGAGTAGAAAAATATTCTCTAGTCCCAAAAATTTCTTTTACCTCGTCCTTAGCTGATGATGTTGTACCAAAACAATCGAAAATTTGAGGAAATTCACTTGTTTTCTCAAGTATTTTGCCATTTTCAATATATGGTTGTTGTATCTTTTTGAGTACACTTTTAGATGAATTTCTGCACACCACAATGTATTCGAAATCTGTTTGAATTTTATTAGGATTTAGTACTACACGATTAACATCAAAATATGGATGTTTCTTTTTCCATTTATGAATAGAAACCAAATCTCTTGTAAATATTCGATAGCACACTTCTTTAATGTCTTTTAAACCTCCCTCATCTATATTGATAACAAGGATTCCTTCTTCAGATAAAAGTTGTTTCGCTATTAATAATCTTTGTTCTATAAACTTTTGATATCCGTTTTCAAAATCTGAATCTTTATATCCAATATAATCAATATTAGAGTTGTACGGAGGATCAATTAAAATAGAATTGATTTTATTTTTAAACCTACTTTTCATACTTTCAAGTGAAAATAAATTTTCAGACTCGATAAGAGTGTTAGTAAGCGAATTTCTGATTATTAACTTTGCATTACAATTCGCCAGAGCGTTGTTGTCAACAATTGTGTCTTTGTAAACGGAGACACTTTTTAATGATAAACAGTGTGCAAATGCCCATTCACCAATATAAGTAATTAAATCAGAACAATAAACGTTGGTTAAAGAATTGCAATTTGTAAAGCAAGATTTATTAATTTTATTAATATTATGCAAATTAATTTCGGTCATTTTGTCGCATCCAGAGAATGCTCCGCGCTCTAATGTGGTAACACTATCAGGAACAAAGATGCTTCCAACAGCTTTCCATGATGGATAACATACAATTTTCTTCATATCAGCTGTATATAAAACATCATCGACTACTTTGTATGCTTTTGACAACGATTCAAAATGTATGTTTGAACAACCAACGAACGGATTGTAACCAATATCTTCTAAAGAAGAAGGAAAAACTATTTTTCTAATACCCTTACAATTCCAAAAAGAATTTCTATTAATTGTTTTAATGCCTTCAGGAATTATAAGCTCTTTGGCATTGATTTTATTTAATACACCAACAACAGAGGTTTTAAATTGATTATAAATAACATCGTCAATAATGTGATAAAAAGGACTCTTGTTGTCTATACGCAACTTTGTGCATCCAGAGAATGGGTTGTTTTCCATTTTCTTCAACGTTGTAGGAAGAACTATTTTTTCTAATTGGTCACAAAGAAAGAATACGTGCTTGCAAATCACTTCAACACCCTCTGGAACAACATATTCTTTTCTTTTGTCGTTCATTGGATAATAAATCAACGTCTTCATATCCTTTGTATACAAAATTCCGTCAACCAATTTATATTCTTTAGAATTATTAATAATCTTTATTTTTGGGCAACCAGCAAACGGGTTGTTTCCCATCAATGTGCACTCCTCAGGAATATTAACTTTTTTAAGATTTTTACAATTATAAAAAGTATCCCCTCCAATATTTACAACGTGTTCTGGAATATTAACTTCTTCAACAAATTGATTATCCCAAAAAGCGCAAGACTCAATAGAAGTTATTCCTAAAGGAATATTTACTATTTTTTCTTTTCCTTCGTACTTCATTAAACGACTATTTTTAATGATAAAATCTTTGTTTTTATCTACTACATTTTCGTTATTCCACGCATTTATGCCGTCCCAATAGTCGAACCATTGATTATTGTGATAAAACTTTGTTTCATTTTCAATTACACCACTTATTAATCTAGATTTGTAAGCTAAGTCATTTTCTGTTGCATCAATAGAGTTAAAATCATTGTCCCAAATGACAAACTTAATATTTTTATTAAAAAGTTTAATATGATCACTAAATACTTTAATGTCATCTAACGCACAAATTTGATTTTTGAGATAATTATCAATAAATTCTAATTGAACAAAGCTCTCATGTGTATTAAGTAAAAAAGCTTCTTTATCATTTATTAAAACTTTATTTTTATTTGCTAAAATTTTAATTTCTGTCCCGTCAGGATATTTCTTAGTGAAAATGTCTGCCTCATACTCAAAAAATCTCATAGCCCAATACAAGGCTGTGTATTTCATATTTTTAGATAATCTTAAATCGCTTAATGCCATTATCTAATATTCTCCAAAATTTTGTCTACAACTTGTTCTACATTAAGATTTGATGTGTCAATTACTAAATATGGAAAATGATATTTTTCACAAAAATCCTTCATTTTCCTGTATATTTTCTCTGAATTCTTAACTCTTTCGATATCTTTGTCATTCTTGTCTCTAGCTCTTAATCTATTAATAATTACATCGCAAGGAGCATACAAAATGACCGTTAGTTTTGGAGAACCGAGTTTCTTCACAAGAATATCAAAAACATCTTGATTTGTTTCAACTCCACTCCAGGCATAATTAGACGCTAGATGCCTATCTGTAACGATGTTAGAATTCTGAAATTTCTCATACATGTAAATGCTACCCACACCATAAAACATGGAAGTAAAATCTCTATTTGGATTATTGTTTACATCTCTAGCAATTCTTTGGTAGTTTTCGATCGAATCTTCACCATCAAATAAATAATGCAAAGGTTTTTCAATAAACTGAAAATTTAATTTTTCAGCTAACAATTTACATGTTGTTGTTTTACCAACACCATCCATTCCTTCAATTGATATATGGACCATTTTTGAGTTCCTCCTTAAGGTTTATCATTTCATCCAATGTAACTGGTTCAAAGTTTGTAACATCAACTCCACAGTTATAAGCGGGTTTATCCTTATAGTATTCTTTTATTTGTGCATATGCCTTCCCGTTCTTCTCTGTTTTATTGTGAACGTGTCCATATACAAGCAAACCGTTTCTGTTAAATTCTAACCAATCCATTAATGGATAATGACAAACACACACTTTTCTGTTGTTATCCATCACCATTTTAATGAAATCAACAGATTCAAAAATTTTAGATTCAATTATTTGATTCAATATTAAACTATCATGATTACCAATAATTAAATGTTTTGTGCCATTTAACTTTTTAAAATCTGCAATCCACGAAACGTCATTATCATCAGCTACATCTCCGAGGACAAAGACAATGTCATTTTTAGCAACCTTATTATTCCAATTTGCAAACAAAGTATCTTTATATTCATTCAAGTTTTTAAAAGGCCTTTGACATTTGCCAAATATCTTTTGATCGTTTAAGTGTAAATCAGCAATATAAAATATCATTAATTGGCCTTTCTCATCTTGCTTTCATTCATTTTTCCAGATGCAAAATATTTTTGAACTTCTAAATATCCGCTCACTCTTCTGATTCTGGTAATATCTTTTGAGCCACATTCCGGACACTCATCAAATGTGCCAGTGGCTCCACATTCATTGCATATATCTTTAGGAAAATTAAATCCAAGATAATGAACATCAGATTTAATTGCAATTTCAACAAGTTCCATTAAGCCTTCGACATTAGATAACGGAGCTTCTCTTAATTCAACATAAGTTATACATCCGCCATTCGTGTAATTGTGGAACTTCCCTTCATATTCAATCTTTTTATATGCTGGCAAACCGCTATCAACTTCAACATGAAATGAGTTTGTATAGAAACCTTTTTTAGAAACTTTATTGTTGAAAAGTTCTGAATCAATATCAGCAAATCTTCCGCTTATATATTCACCACTTGTTGCAAGTAATGAGAAATTTAACTTATATTGATTCTTTAGTGTATCAACATAATCTTTCATAAATTTAACAAAGTTAATAGCAATACAATAGTTCTCTTCAGAAGACCAATATTTTTCGCCAGTTAATATTTCAATCGCTTCAGATAAGCCAATAAAACCAATCGATAATGTTCCGTGTTTAAAAGCTTCTTTAAGTCCACGTTTTGAAATATCTTCACACATCAACTTATATTTCAAATTGATAGGAAATAAATTAATGTCTGCATTGCATGTCTTTTCGTATCTATCTAAAAGTATATCTTTTGTTATATTCGCAACTTGAACAAATTTTTTCCTAAAATTTTCTAATTTTTCATAAAGTGATGATTTGCCGTCAACCATTGTTTCTAAAGCTAATCTTGGAAGATTTATTGAAATATTATCAATGTTGCTTCTTCCTATGGCGCCTTGTTTGCCAAAAAGGTCATCCACTACACGAGTTCTACAACCCATTATAGAAAGTTTTTTTGGATCACAATTTTTATCAACATTACAATCACATAGTAAATATGTTGGAATCATCTTTTTCGAAGTGCAATCTAATGCTTTACAAAATAGATCATAATTTTTATCTTCTTTATATCTATTTATTCCGGCTGCAACTTTAAAAACAATATTTGGTTTATAAACTAAGTTTCCAGAATTGTAAAAACAATCCAAAATTGAATTTGTGATAAAACGAGCAAAATCACTTGTTCCTAAACCAATACATAATGTTACATAATAACTTGTTTGCCCCATCCTGGTATGCATGTTATTTGCCCATAATATCAAAGACAAAATTGAAGCTTTAAACACTTCTTGATATTCTGTGTAATTTACGCCTAAATTTGTAAAAATCTCCGCAAAATCCCCATCAAAATTAGCAAATGACATTCCGCCGCTTTGCTCATTTCCGACCTTCGCAAGAAGCTCTTTAACAAAATCAAAAACGCAAACTATTTTTTGTTCGTTTGTATATCCTTCAAATTGAGAATATGGAAAGGCGTTTAATATATCAAAAGTCAAACAATTATAAGTTAAACCATAAGCATCTAAATCATGAATATGAATGTACCCTTCATTATGAAGTCTTTTCCATTCAGGATTAAGTTGGTCTAATATGTTACTCTTTTCTACTTTTTCACCAAGATTATAGATATAGCCAACATAACTTTTTCTATTTGCGGCATTATCGTTTTTATTCTGTTTTTCCATAATTTTTAACCTCAATAAAATCTTGATTAATTGAACCAACATATGGCTTGGTTGAAGTCCACAATTCTTTTTTAAATCTACCAACCTTAACAAACCTCAAAGATTTAAGTATTTCTTCTGGAATTTCATCTAGTGAATAACCTGTATACAGACAAATATCAAAATCTTTTAACTTATCAAAAAGCAGGATCAGTTTATCTTTTTGTAATAATGGTTCACCACCACTAATAGTAATTTTTTTATTAAAAGCTTTTTCCTTTAATATTTGCGCAAGTTCATCAATTTCAATTTCCTTGCCGCCATTGACGTCCCAAGTTGATTGATTGTGACATCCTGGACAATGAAAATTACATCCTTGAAGAAATACTACAGTTCGATATCCGACACCATCGCAAAGTGATGGATTTTCCATGATTGAATTAATTCTTATCGTACTCATATTATTAAATATACAAATATTCTTTGTCGTAATCTAACTCTCTAAAAGATTGCTTTTTAAATCTATATTTTGCGCTATCTCTTTTGTTTGTTTTTATTTGTTCTTTTTTTAGATAACGTTCTTCAACTTCTAAACGAATTTCAAAATCATGAATCATGTTCTGATCTTGTACGTTTGTGCATTTTAAATATGGATCGTTTTGATTCTGGACTTTTAATCTTTGGAATTCTTCAAAAGTTATTCTTTCACAAGATAAAATCGCATCTTTATAATCGTGTTTGACTCTCGGGAGGAATCTTGCAATGTTTGCTGCGTTCTTTCTATCAATTGCCTCAATCGGGAATGCAACACGAACAAAAAACTTTTTGCCAACGTGTCCGCACTTACAAACTACTTTAAAATATTTGTTATTTTCCATACTCATTATCAACAAATGATTCTTTATTATTGAAAAAATCCACTAATTTCCCTGGATTTATAATTTCTGAGGTGATAATTGGTCTAGCTCTATTAATGAGAGTAACTTTGACTTTTCCGTGTCTTGGATTACCGCCACCAACAACTTCCATTTTTTCAATTTCCTCAATTGGAACATAGATCGTTCTATCAAACTCGTTATCAGACCAACCAATAATTACAAAATGTGTTTGGCTTAATGTTCCAAATGTATGATTCATTCCACCATTTTTGATTTTTTTAATTTCAAAAATTGGAAGATACAACATCAATACAGTGCCACCAAGCATTGTTGCTGAAACAGTTCCTGTAATATTCCATTCGTCCGAACTTTGTGTAAAGCCAAAATAGGTTAATAATGCAAATGCAAGCAAGAAAACAAAGTATAAAATTACAATCAAATAATCTGCCCAAGAAATTCTATATTCGAAAATTCTATATCTATATGAATTATTAACTTTCTCTTTAGTTTCTGGACTTATATTTTTGAGAACGCTGTTCAAAACTTTTTTATCGCTCAAATCAATTGATTCGTCGAGCAAAGCATCAAATGATACTCCGAGCACTTCAGCAAGATCTCTAATATTTTCTAGAACCGGTTCGCAATTTCCGTTCTCCCAATCAGATATTGTTTGTCTACTTATTCCATTTTTATTTACGCGAGACATGCTTAATCCTAAGCCTTCTTGAGAATAACCTCTGGCTTTTCTTATGATGTAGATTTTTTCAGAAAGTTTCATTCGCCAACTCCTTTCGACTGGTATTGTAAAGCAAAAACTTACATTATTTCTACCAATCTGAGCCTTGAACTTTGTCAGGTTAAGGTTTACATTTGTATTATTATACTTAGTATAAACTTTTTTTGATAAATTCAATAGATATTATTTTTTCAATTTTCTTGTTTTCAAAAATTGTTATTTAAAAATATAAATCATCCCATACGAGCAAAGAGAGTGCTCTATGGGTAAAGAAAAAGACAAGGATTATTTATTCCTTGTCCTTTAAAGATTAGATCAAAGCACTCTAGAACAATTCAATATTTGCTTTATTAATGCTTAATGCATTTACGACTAATGTATATTTGTCATTTATGTGTTCGGTTGGAGTCTCAAATACTATATTTGCAGTATATGAGCCACCAGGAATAACGCTTCCAGCACTAAAGATACTATTATCAATTTTAAGTTCTGCTGAATAATTAAGAGAATATTCATTTTTATCCTTAATAACTTTAAAGTCTGAACTTAAAATTGATGAATTATATGATTTGTTATTAGTAATAGTTAGATTCACTACAAGGAAATTATAATTACTTGTTTGTGTTTTAATCGTTTTAGTGTCGCTAACTGAATTTACAACATAAGTCCAATCACTGCAGTTGACTGTTTCACCAACTTTATATGTTTTTGTTTCCTTTGGTTTTATATTTGCAATGACACTAGCAACAACACAAACAGATAAAATAGAACCTGCAATTGCTGTCCAAAACCACCATTTCTTATATACCGGTTTTTCTTTGATTTCATTTGTTTCATTGTTGCTACGCAACACATCATGTTTGTTTAAACTAGATTGTTCAGTTGTAAACACTTTAGCACCACAAATAGGACAAAAATTTTCTCCATCGTTAAACTCGTGTCCACATTTTATACATTTTTGACTCATAGTTTTTCTCCAAATTTTAAAAAAGAAAAGCAAAAAGGGCTTGGTTTTCTTTTTGCTTTTCAATGTTAGAAAGATTATTTTTCTCTTAATGGTGCACCAACATTATCTCTGAATGCGCCGGTTGCAATCTTAATTAAGTCGATTAACCAGCCGAAGACAAAGCAGCCACCTGTTATAGCGAATAAGAGTCCTCTACCAATTCTACCAACATAGAAATTGTGTAAACCAATGATTCCACCGCAAGCACATAAAATTAAAGCTTTGCGTTTGCTCTTATCACTTGTTTGTGTAACGTAAGAAGACATAAGCTTTCCTCCCTTTTAATATTCCTATTCTAGAGAGAGAGAGAGAGAGAGTCAAGCACTTTCACTCTTAGAGTGCTAACAAATATTATCAATTACATGGTTGAAAATCGCCGATACAAGAACTGGTCTCTATCGTAGAAATATATGAAAATATCCAGGAAATCATGTAGAAATCCTGGATATTTTGGATGTTTAATTATTAATGCATAAACCTTATTTCTTGCTTACTACAGCGTGGAATGGTGCAATTGTAAGTTTTGCGCCACCGAACATGATCTTTCCAACTGGAATACCAACGATGGTAATACAGAAGAGAAGACCAACCATAATTAACATTA
>JAKSUC010000088.1 GCA_024413595.1 Bacteroidales bacterium | reverse complement strand
AATTTTTTTTATTTTTGGGTCGAAAAAAATGTTTTCTCGGACAACAATAATTTTTATACAATATATATTGTTTAAGAAATGCAAAATAAAATGATGAATAATAAAATAGTTATCCTAAATTTGTATATAATTTATTTTTAATCTTACTTCAAATGTATTTTTTTTATCAGAAATATCAATAGTATGATTATTAGGATAAAGCAATTCTAAACGTCGACGAATATTGATTAAACCAATACCTCCAACTTTTGTTTTTACTATATAATAATTTGATTTTGAATTTATACATTCAAAAAATAATGTATTATTTTTCATAATAAATTTCACATTTACAAACGAACTATTTTCAGGATCTCCATTATGTTTTACAGCATTTTCTACAAATGGAATAAATAATAGCGGTGGAATTTTTATATTAAAAATATCTCCTTCTGTATCAATACGATATGTAAAATTTGTTCTACGAATATCTTCAAGATTTAAAAAATGTCGAAGAAATTCAACATCATCTTTTAAATAAACTTCATCTTTTTGAGAATCGTTAAATTGATATTTCAACAATTCTTCTAATTTAAATAAAATATCTTGCGCTTGGATAGGTTGTTTAAATGTTAAAACATTAATATTATTTATCATATTAAACAAAAAATGAGGATTTATCTGTTGTTTAAGCATTTTTAATTCGGTATTAAAAGTGGAATTTTTAAGTTCACTTGTTTTAAGTTTTTGTTCTAAACTATGTTTTATAAAAATAAAACTTGTAGAAGTAAATATTACAAATAACAATGATAAATAATTACCTAAAATATAAATAAAAACAGTAAAAAAATCAAACATTTCAGTTGTTTCATATCCTATTAATTTTAAAACAATAAAAATTATTAATAATACAACAACAAACGAAAAACATAATAATATAACAGACCTTATATATCGTTTTATATTTTTAAAATTGTAATATTTGGGTATTAAAAATAAAATGTTAATATATGTATAAAAATTTAAAACAATATATAAAATCATAAAAAGAAATAAAGAGTCATACGCAAATTTGAACTCTTTAGTATCATCTTGAAAAGAATTGATACATAGCATTATTAAAAACAATTGCAATAATAAATGACGAACAATCTTAAATTTTTTGTTCACCATTATTTTTAAGAATAAATTATTAATCTTTTCGATAATTATATTGATAGAACTAAGCATATTTCTGAAGAATTTGAAGTTAATTGGTAATTATCTTGATAAACAACAAACAATCTTGTTTTTATTGGTTCTAAATTTCTATTAGAATAATTATCTTTTAATAAAAATTTCAAAGTATTATCTTCTATTTCAAAATAACATAAAATATTATCAACTTTTGTATCATATTGCAAAAAAGATGAAAATATCAAAGTAGGAACCAAAATACCAATAGTTTTGCCTTTAATATTTATTTTAAACGAATTACACAAATTATTAAATTTTAGAATTTCAAGAAATTGATTCATAAATTTAATCTCACTATCAAGTAAAGAATACTCTCTTTTACTATCATATAGTTGATATCTGAGAATATGACTAAATTTCAATAAAATAGAAGATGTTTCTTGATTGTTTTTAACAACCAATTCACCACAATTATGAAGAGTATCACACAATATTTTGGATGAAATTTGTTGTTTTATTAAATCGGATTCCAATTTTAGTTTTTCGTTTTGTTGTTTAAGTCTTAATTCAGATTCAGAATAATAACATTGTGAAAATTTTATGGAAAAAGCACCCACAACAGTAACAAACCAACTTAAATTACAATCAATTATAACAAAAAAATAATCAAATAAGGATTTTCCCAAAATACAAGGTTGTTCATTAAAAATATAACTTATTAAAAGTTCTGATAAATATTGAGCTAATAATCCAATTGCTATCAAAATAATTAAAAATACAAAAAAAATACAAAATTTATTATGATCCAAAGTAGGAAAAATATATTTGTAAAATATTAAAAAAGAAATAAACTTACATAAAAAACAGAATAATATTAAAGTACATAAATATGGAATATTAGTATGGCTGAAATTAAAATATTCTTCAACAAAACTAAAGAAAAATAAAATTACAACAAAAAGAGGTTTTATATATTTATTAATATCAATTTGAGGTTGTGTTGATATATTCTCTGATTCCATATTATTAGTCATGTAAATTATTTTCAATAATATTTTTGATACAAAAATAAACCATTAATGAATATGAAAATAATTTCTTAGACAAAATCAACGTATTTAATAGATAAACACAACAAAATGTCCGACAAAAAAAGATTAACAGTTAGTTTCCCTTATTAATAACATTAATTTTGGCTAAAAGTTCAGGTTTATAGTTTCTTGAAAGTGGAATTTTAGCATTTTTATTGTTAATTTGCATAATAATATCATTATCGTCTATAATACTAATATGATTGATATTTACAATAAAACTACGATGAGTTTTAAAAAACATTCCTTCAGGCAATTTTGCAGAAAAATCTTTAAGTGTTGCCATTAATGTATAATTATTATCAAAAGTATTTAATGTGATATTATTTTTGTTAACTTCAATCCAATAAATATCGTTCCAAGTGATTTTCACGTATTTACCATCATTGCTTTTCACAAAAAAATTATCATCTTTAGGTTGATGATTTTTTTCATCAAGTTGTTTTTTAATTTTAGAAACAGCTTTTATAAAATTTGCTGAACTTAATGGTTTTAAAATATAAGAAACAACATTGTTTTCAAGAGCATCAATAGCATATTTTTCTTTACTTGAAATCACAACAAATTTAATATGTTCTCCTACTTGACCAAGTGATGAAATCAATTCTATACCTGAAAGTTTTGGCATTTCAACGTCGATAAAAACGATGTCTATTTCATTTGAGTGAGAAAAAATATAACCTACAGCAACTTCTGGATCAGAAAAATATTCAAGAAGATTAAAAAAACCTGTATCTTCTATTAGTTTCTGCATATAAACGCCTACAGCTTCGTCGTCATCAATTACTATACAATTCATATCTTACATTTGTTTTGTAGATTACATTGCAAAGATAAATATAAGTTTTTGGGAACATTTACTTTTTTTCTGAAAAAAAAATAGATTTTAAAATTTTTAACTTTTATCAAATAATGTTGTTTATTAATTTATTAAACTTATAATTAAACTTAAATAAAGAAATAAAAGATAAATGGGGCCTGAAATATGTATTAAAAAAATGTTGAATTTTAGATATTATGAATATTCTTAAACATATAAAATATTTGCAATATATTAAAATATTGACTATTAGCTTAATTTTAGGTTTTATAATATTACCTATAAACAAAGCATATAGTCAAATAGATAATCAAGCAGAAATTGATAGTTTAGATAATCAATTGCAAAACGCTTACGCATCTAAATTATCAAACAAAGAAATATGTAAAATTATAAACAAAATATACATAGCAAGTAGTTATTCACAACCATACTTAGCCTTAGAATACGCAGGACAAGCCTTACAATTAGCGTCAGAAGAAGGAGATTTAGCATTACAAGCCGAATGGTGTGAAAAAATGGCTGATATTTACTTTGAACAAAAAGTTTATTATATGGCTCAAGACAATTATCAATTGTCTTATACAAATTATAATCAACTAAATATGAAAAAAGAGTCGGCAAATGCTTTATTAAATTTAGGAGAAACTTATTTTATTCAAGGAATTGATGACTTTGCCTATACAAATTATCAACAAGCAGAAACAATTTTTCAAGAAATAAATGATATAGACGGATTAGTAAGAGTAAAAAACAAATTAGGTATTGTTAATATGGCAATGTATCAATACGATAATGCCGAAAAATATTTTAACCAAGCCCTAGAATTGAGTTTAACTATAAAAGATGCAGAATTAATTGCCGAAACTTATAGTTATTTAGCTGATTATCATGCACAAAACGAAGATTACGACAACCAAAAAGAATTATTAGAACAAGCCATTAATAAATATCGTATAGCAGGAAATAAAATTGGAGTTGCAGACGCCTATTTTTCTCTTGGTGAAATGAATTTTAACAATGAAGATTATATAGAAGCTAACACAAATTACCAAAGTGCTTATAGCATTTACAAAGATTTTGGACGCTTAAGAAATATTGTAAACGTATATAATCGTCAAGGTAAAATTAATTATTATCAAGAACGCTATTATAATGCGCAATCTTTTGCAAATGACGCCTTAAAAATTGCAGATCAGAATTTTTGGTTAGACGAAAAAGCAGAAGCTTTGCAATTATTATCAGACATAAATAATAAACTAAATAAAGTTGATAGTGCATATTATTATTTAACAAGATTTTCAGAAGTTAAAGACTCAATATTTCAAACCAAAAAAGCTGAAAATTTTACAGAACTTCAAATGAGTTTAGCCACCAAAGAAAAAGAAAAAGAATTAGCATTAGCAGAAGAAAAAGTTATTCGTAATAGATTTACATCAATAATAATTTCAATAATTTCGGTTATTGGCGCCATATTTATGTTTTTTATAATTAGAAATAGTATACGAATAAAAAAGGGTAACGAATTATTAAAACTACAAAACGACGAAATCAATAATCAAAAAGAAGAAATACAAACACAAAAAGAAATAACCGAAAAAGCCAACGAAGAAATTCGTTTACGAAACAAAGAAATTGAAGCCATCAATTTAGATATCACATCGTCAATCAATTATGCTGGACGTATACAAAATGCAATGCTTCCTGGAATAGAATTTATAAAAAAACATTTTAGCGATGGATTTGTATATTTTCATCCCAAAGAAGTGGTAAGTGGCGATTTTTATTGGTTTTCTGAAGTAAAAATGCAACGTCCACCAAGTTTGTTTCGTCGCAAAAACGAAACTGAAGATGAAAGCAACAAATTGATAATTGCTGTTATAGATTGCACAGGACATGGCGTTCCAGGTGCTTTTATGAGTATGTTAGGCGATGCGTTTTTAAATCAAATTATTAATGTTCAAAAAATTATAGAACCCAATTTAATACTTAACGAACTACATAAATTAGTAAGAACCACATTACAACAAGAAACCACAGAAAACAACGATGGAATGGACGCAGGAATTTGCGTTATAGACAAATCTTTACACATTTTAAAATATGCAGGTGCAAAATGTCCTCTTTTGTATATTCAAGATGGTGAAGTATTTAAAATAAATGGTGATTTAAAATCAATTGGTGGTATGCAAAAAGAAAACGAAAGATTATTTACATGCAACGAAGTTGATATTTCAAAACCTACCACCTTTTATATATATTCAGATGGTTATCAAGATCAATTTGGAGGTCCAAATGATCGTAAATTTATGGCAAAACATTTCAGAGATATGTTAACAGAAAATTATCAATTGCCAGGAAATCAACAAAACGAAGTATTTTATAAAATATTTAAAGAATGGACTCGCGATAATATTCAAATGGACGATACAACTATCATTGGAATTAAAATATAGCAATACTTTTCGTAAAAAAAATCTTCTCAAAAAAAACATTTTAAATACCAATACGTACTAAAAATAGTTTCAAAGATTATTTTTCAGATTTTTTTAATTTTTTTTGATATTGTAATTGTATTAATAGCAAGCAATTACAAAATTTTAAAAAAAATAATGAAAAAATAATTATATTTTTTGAAAAATATTTTGAAATATCAAGATATTTTTTTCAAATTTGTATTAAAGCCGAGTAACCAAACAAGGCTTATTCAAACAATATAAAACAAAAAAATAAATAAATAGCGTCAGCGATAACAAACTGATTAAGAAAAAAAAAGCAATATGACTAAAAAGACTGACAATCTGACAGAATATCTTCACAAATTTTTCGGATTTGACCGATTTAAAGGAGAGCAAGAAGCTGTAGTAAAAAATGTATTAGCAGGAAAAGACACCTTTGTATTAATGCCAACAGGTGGAGGTAAATCTTTATGTTATCAACTTCCTTCTTTATTATTAGAAGGCACAGCAATAGTTATTTCTCCACTAATTGCATTGATGAAAAACCAAGTTGATGCGATGCGCAGTTTCAGTACAAACGAAAGCATTGCTCATTTTTTGAATAGTTCGCTTTCAAAACAACAAATTACTCAAGTAAAAAATGATATTGTTGAAGGCAAAACTAAATTGCTTTATGTTGCTCCAGAAAGTTTAACTAAAGAAGAAAATATAGATTTTCTTAAACAAGTTAAAATTTCATTTTATGCAATAGACGAAGCACATTGTATTTCTGAATGGGGACACGATTTTAGACCTGAATATCGAAGAATTCGTCCTATTATTGAAGAAATTGGTAGAAGTCCAATTATTGCATTAACCGCAACTGCAACTCCAAAAGTTCAACACGATATACAAAAGAATTTAGGTATTCTTGATGCAACTGTTTTTAAATCTTCTTTTTTCCGTGCTAATCTTTATTATGAAGTACGTCCAAAAGTTGATATTGATAAACAGATTATAAAATTTATAAAAAACAATAAAGATAAAAGTGGTATTATCTATTGTTTAAGTCGTAAAAAAGTTGAAGAGCTTGCACAAATGCTTTGTGTAAACGACATCAAAGCACTACCTTACCATGCAGGAATGGATTCTGCAACACGTAGCGCCAATCAAGATAAATTCTTGATGGAAGAAGTTGACGTAATTGTAGCAACAATTGCATTTGGAATGGGTATCGACAAACCAGATGTTCGTTTTGTTATACATTATGATATGCCAAAAAGTTTGGAAGGTTATTATCAAGAAACTGGTCGTGCTGGTCGTGATGGTGGTGAAGGTCAATGTATTGCTTTTTATAGTTTTAAAGATATTCAAAAACTTGAAAAGTTTATGCAAGGCAAACCTGTAAGCGAACAGGAAATTGGAAAACAACTTTTAGCCGAAACTGTTGCTTACGCCGAAACTTCAATGTGTCGTAGCAAAATGTTGCTAAACTATTTTGGCGAAGTTTTGCCAGAACCTTGTGGAAATTGTGACAATTGTCGTCATCCTCAAAAACAATTTGAAGGTAAAAACGCCATTATTAAGGCTTTAAAAGTTATAGGAGTTATAAAAGAAAAATTCAAAGCTGAACACGTTGCAAAAGTTTTAGCAGGTGTTGAAGATTCTCAAGTAAAAACTTATAAACATCATAAACTTAGCTGTTTTGGCTGTGGCGAAGAAGATGGAGATGAAAATTTCTGGAATGCAGTTCTTCGTCAATCGTTAGTTTATGGATTTTTAGCTAAAGACATTGAAAATTATGGTCTTTTAAAAATTTCTGAAAAAGGTCATGATTATTTAAAGAGTCCGTTTGATATAAAACTTGTTAAAAATCACGATTACGAAAACGAAGAAGAAGACCCTGATGATTCTCCTGCTCAACATGGTATGAGCGGTGGGGCTTCAGATCCTGAACTTTTCAAATTGTTGAAAGACCTTAGAAAAAAGGTTTCTAAACAAAAAGGCGTTCCTCCATTTGTTATTTTCCAAGATCCTTCACTAGAAGATATGGCTGTTCAATATCCTATCACTATTGAAGAACTTACTCAAATTGTGGGTGTTGGTCAAGGAAAAGCTAAAAAGTTTGGAAAAGAATTCGTTGAACTTATTAAACGTTATGTTCAAGAAAAAGAAATTGAACGTCCTCAAGATATGGTGGTTAAATCTGTGGTTAGTAAATCAGGTTTAAAAGTTTATATTATTCAAAGTATTGACCGCCAAATAGATTTAGAAGATATTTGTGAAGCTAAACAATTAGAAATGGACGAACTTCTTGCCGAAATTGAGTCTATTATGAATTCTGGTACTAAACTTAATTTAAATTATTATGTTGACAGAATTATTGACCAAGAACGTCAAGACGAAGTTTATGATTATTTTGATCATGCCGAAACAGAGTCTATTGATGAAGCTTTATTACAATTAGGTGAAGATGAATATTCTGAAGAAGAACTTCGTTTAATGAGAATTATGTATATTTCTGAAAAAGGACACTAATATTTTATATTCATGATAATTGTAAAGGGAAAAGATAAAATCTTTTCCCTTTTATTTTATTCAAAATTCTTCATATTCTATGATATTATTTTCTTTGTCAGATAAAATCCAAAGTCCTTTTTTATATCCATCAATATAATTTCCAAACAATTTTTTATTATCTTCAAAATAATTTGTTGAATTTCCAAATTCACAACCATCTTTAAATATGGCTGTTCTTTTTAATTTTCCATTTTCATAATAAACACACCATAAACCAGATATTTTCCCATTTTCATAATTTCCTGTTGTGTAAACCGAAATGCCATCAGGATAAAAAGAAGTCCATTTTCCACTTCGCTTACTATCTTTAAAATATCCTTGTTCTGCTATTTTTCCATTAGAATAATATGCGAAATACTCATTTTGGCGAACATTATTTATATAATTTGAAATATTTTTTATTTCTCCATTTTGAAAATAGGTGATAGATTTTCCTTCTCTTTTGCCATTATTAAAATACGATACTGCTTTTATATTTCCATTATCATAATAATATTTAATAGTGTCAATAAACATATTATGATATTTTTTACCAATAATATTTTTATCTCCATTATTATAATATTTAATATATTTCCCATTTATTTCGCCATTAACAAATGAATATAATTCACTTCGAATATTATTTTTTAAAAATTCAACAAAAATACCATTTAAAATACCATCTTTATAATCTGCAAAACGCAGAGTGTCAGAATTTTGATTAAATTCAAAAATTCTTCCATCTAACTTATCATTTAAGTAATTACCTTTTTGTTGAACATTTCCGTTATCGAAAAAGAAAGTAAATTCTCCGTTTTTTTTATTATTTTTATAAGAAATTATAGCTTTTAGATTATTTGAACTATTAAAAATATTCCATACACCATCAATTTCACCATTTAGATATTGTCCAGTTTGATTAATAGTTCCATCAATATTATATAATGTGTATTTTCCATTGCGAATAGAGTCTTTGCTATTAATATAAAAAGACTCTTTAATATTATTGTTGTAATAAAATGTTTTTATTTCAACATTTTGAGCAAAAATATAATTATTTACAATAAAAATAAATATTAAAAATAGGAAATATATTTTCATTATTCTGCAATCAAAATCAAATCTTTAAGTCTAGCACCAATTAAAGGCGCTCTTTTGCCTAAGTCAAGAATTGTACTAACGTCATAAGTTCCGTTAGGAAGAATACCTTGATTTAAAGTAAATTTGAATTTTCTTGAACATTGAGGATAAATTTTAACTTGTTGAGGTAAAATATCTTGTTCTGATAAATCATCTATATTTGCCAATGCTAAATAAATTTTTCCATTAATAATATCTTTGCCTTTATTTTCAACAATGGCAGTTAAAGTTTTGTTATTATTTTCGTCTAATCCACTATCAACAAAACTTACAATTTCTGCTTTATTATCATAAAAATTTTCTGGTTTTTGAGTAACATAAACCATTATTTGCGATAAAAGATTAATACCAGCTTGTTTAGTATTATCAACAATAAATGATGTTTGTTCTTGAGTTTGCGAAATAATAATATCACACCATCTTGTTTGCCAACCATCTTCAGGAACATTCATTGAAACAGTAATTTCACCTTGTGAATTTGGTTCAATTTCAATTACATTTGGAGAAATAGCCATCCACAATGAACATGAAAAGTCGTGAGAGTCTCGCGCTTTTAATTCCTTTTCACCAAGTTCGTTAAATGTATAATCTTGTGTTGAAATTTTAAAAATAGCACTTTCGTTAGAATGATTAGTTATTGTAATTTTTTTGTTTTGAATGTTATTTGGTAAAGTATTAAAATTTAAATCTACTGGAGAAACTTCAAAATCTTGTGCAAAAATGTTTTGTGATATAACTATAAATGATAATAAAAATATGATATTACAGATTTTTTTCATTTTGTGATAAATATTTGTTTTTATTAATTATTCAGAAATCAAATACAAAAATAATTAATTTTAAAATAAAAAAAAAATTATATCAATAATTCAGATATAATTAATAATTTTGCAAGTTGTTTAATTAAGATAGAAGTAAAACTATTAACAAAACTTGTTAAAAAAACATTTCATAATCAATATTTTAACTATACCACAAATATTTATTTTTTTGTGGTTAGGTAATGTTGTGTATGCGCAAAAAGAAACCGATGCTCAACGTTTAGTAGAACTAAATGAAAGTTTGCAAAAATATGATGTTGCTAAAGAACCTATAAAAGTGGCACAAACACTAAGTAAAATAGCTTTAATTTATTCAAAATCTCAATCAAATAAAGCAATCGAAACATATCTTCAAGCCGCTTCTATATATAATCAAGAAAAGTATTATAATGACGTTAGAAAAATTTATGGCAATATTGGTTTAATATATACAGATAAAGAAGAATATGAAAAAGCATTAACCTATTTTGAAAAAGCATTAAAAATAGCTCGACTTCAAAATAATCAAGAATACGCTTCTGGATGTTTAACCGATGTAGCTTATTTATTAACAGTTGAAAAACAATATAATAGTTCCATCAAAAAATTATTAGAAGCATTAACATTAGCACAAGCAGCCAATAATCAAAAATTGATATTAAAATGTTATGCAATGTTGATGGAAAACTATAACGCATTAGGACAACATGCAAAATATAAAGAATATCAAGATAAATATAATAATTTAACATCTCATGCTGATAAATTAGCTGTTCAACAAGAAGTTAACAATTTAAAAATTAAAAATAAAGCAGAAGAAGAACGTTCAGAACAAGAACGAATGCTTCACGAAAAAGATTTGGAGTTAGCTGCTCTAGAAAAAGAACGCCAAAACCAAATTCTTAAAAGCAAGGACATGGAATTGCAATTACAAAACTTAAAACAAGAACAATTAGAAAATGAAAAAAACCAAGTTGAAAGAGAAAGAAAAGAAGCAGAAGCTGCTAACAAACTTTTAGAGTCTGAAAACAAACGAGGACAAGAACGTTTGGTTTATCTTTCAGGATTTTTGATTTTATTTATAATATTAGCTATAATTGTTTCACGTAATGCTATAAAAAACAAACGTTTAAATAATCAATTAAAAGTTCAAAATAAAAAAATTGAAGAACAAAATATAGAAATTGCATCCAATGCCGAAGCACTTAAAGTTGCATTAGACGAAGTTTCAGCACAAAAAAAAGACATTCAAGATTCTATAACATACGCTCGACGTATTCAATTTGCAATGATGGTAACACCAGAAGTTGTTAAACAGCATTTACCCAATTCTTTTATATTTTTTAGACCAAAAGATGTGGTTAGTGGTGACTTTTATTGGTTTAATCACGTACAAATAGAAAAAGATGGCGAGCAAATAGATAAAATATTTATTGCTGCAGTTGACTGTACAGGACACGGAGTACCTGGTGCTATGTTAAGTATGATTGGACATAACTCACTAGAAAACATTGTTTTAAATCAACATATATATCATCCTAACGAAATTTTAAGTGCATTACACTTAGCAGTTCACTATGCATTGCGTCAAGATACTAGTGAAAGTCGTGATGGTATGGATATGTCGCTTTGTATGATTGATTTAAAAAATAACATTTTGGAATATGCTGGAGCAAAAAATGCTTTGGTTTATGTAACTCCAGATGGCAATCAAGAAAAAGTTAAAGCAGATTCGCAATGTATAGGTGGATTAATTACAAGTGAAGTGCCAGACAAAGTTTTTAAAAATAATGTTTTTGACATTGTTCATGGAACAACATTTTATATATTTTCTGACGGTTTTTCGGATCAATTTGGTCATGAAAAAAACAGAAAATACATGTTAGGAAAATTTAGGCAACTTTTACAAGAAGTAAGTAAAAATCCAATAGA
>JAKSUC010000087.1 GCA_024413595.1 Bacteroidales bacterium | reverse complement strand
CTTTTTGTGGGTGTTAATTATGATGAAGACAAAAATTATGTTTGTAAAATGGAAAAGTTTGAGAAATAAAAAAGAGTAGAAGAAAACATCACCTCTCCTACTCTCTTTTATCAAATATAATATTTCAAAATCTTAAACCAAACCAGCAAATCCCATAAAAGCAAGAGCAAGAATTCCAGCTGTGATAAAAGCAATAGGAACACCTTTCATAGCTTCTGGAACATTAGAAAGTTCTAATTGTTCACGAAGTCCAGCAAAAATAACAAGAGCAAGTCCATAACCTAAAGCGTTTGACAATGCAAATGTAACAGCTTCAAGAATTCCGTATGAAGGTTCTCCAACTGCAAGAATTGCAACACCAAGAACAGTACAGTTTGTTGTTATCAATGGTAAAAATATACCCAAAGATTGATATAAAGCAGGACTAATCTTTTTCAAAACAATTTCAACCATTTGAACCAAAGAAGCTATCACTAAAATAAAAGTAATAGTTTGCAAAAATTCAATACCGTATGAAACTAGGAGTTTTTGTATATAAAAAGTAACAATTGTTGCAATCACCATAACAAAAGCAACTGCGCCACTCATTCCAAGTGCAGTTTTTATTTTGTTAGAAACTCCAATAAAAGGACAAATTCCTAAAAATTTTGTTAAAACGATGTTATTAACAAAAATAGCAGAAATTATAATCAATAGATATTCCATAATTTAGTCCTCCTTTTTATAAATTTTTTTGTTAAGAACTTTA
The DNA here is from genome assembly GCA_024413595.1 of Bacteroidales bacterium. Taxonomy (GTDB): domain Bacteria; phylum Bacteroidota; class Bacteroidia; order Bacteroidales; family UBA3824; genus UBA3824. The sequence goes on along the minus strand of JAKSUC010000087.1, from coordinate 11,568 downwards.
ACACCAGCAATCAACAATCCAAGAACTAAAAATGCTCCAGGAGCAAGAACAAAACCAATAATACCATCACCAGAAATAAATTTTAAACCAAAAATACTTCCAGAACCAAGCATTTCACGAATTGAACCTAAAACGGTAAGAGCAAGAGTAAAACCAAGTCCCATGCCCAAACCATCAAGAATAGAGTCAAAAATATTGTTTTTATTAGCAAATGCTTCGGCACGTCCCAAAACTATACAATTAACAACAATTAATGGAATAAACAATCCTAAAGCATCATACAATGCTGGAACACATGCTTCCATCAAAAGTTGCAAAATTGTTACTAACGATGCTATTACAACAATATATGCAGGAATGTGAACATTGTCTGGTATTAAATTTTTTATTAAAGAAATAATTGCATTTGACAAAACAACAACAAACATTGTTGCCAATCCCATACCTAATCCATTGATAGCCGATGTGGTTACGCCCAATGTAGGACACATACCCAAAATCAAAACTAAGGCAGGATTTTCTTTTAAAATACCTTTCGATAATATATTTATTTTACTCATAGCCTATTTATTTAAAGTTGTATCAATATCATTATTTTGCAAAGTATCAGCATCTTTATGATGTTCATGGTGAGAAGTTGCACCAGAAACAGCTTCTGGTTTTTCGTGATTTGAATAACCCATAAAAGATTTATATGCTAAATCAACTGCTTCGGTATAAGCTCGCGAAGTGATTGTTGCTGCGGTTATTGCATCAACATCTCCCCCATCTTTTTTAACTTTAAGTTTATAAGATTGAGGATTTTTACCATTAAATTGTTCTGACCAATCAGATTTTTTCTTGTCACTCTTATCACCAAGTCCTGGAGTTTCGTTTAAGGTAACAACCTCTGTATTAAAAATAGAACCGTCAGGAAGAAATCCAACAAGAACTTCTATTTTACCTCCAAAACCTTTATTACTAAACGACTCAACAGCGTATCCTACAAATTCGTTATTAAGTTTTGCAGGATAACATGCAAGAGTATCATTATTTGCAGAAACAATATTAAATTTTTCATCAATAGGCGAATTGTCAAATTGTGGCAACACTTTAGAAAGTGCAACCTGTTTTTTGGCAAGTCGGGAACTTTCAATTGTTGGTTTTGTGACATTATAAATATAAGCCACGCCAGCTGAGCAAACTAATGAAATGCAGAGTAGCACCAACACCATATTTGTTAAAGTAGGATTTTTTTTGTCCATAATATCTTATTTTTTAGCGCCGAAACGTGTTGGTTTAAATTTTCTGTTAATAATAGGAACAAACGCGTTCATAATCAAAATTGCAAACGACATTCCTTCTGGATAACTACCCCAATTTCGGATAATTATAGTTATAATTCCTATTCCTACACCAAATATTATTTTACCAAAATTACTCATTGGCGAAGTAACATAATCAGTTGCCATAAATATTGCACCTAATAATAAACCACCACCAAGAATATGATAAATAGGATTGATATAGCTAACAGGATTTATTAACCAACATAAACCTCCAAAAATAAACACTGTTGCAATTATTGTTACAGGTATATGCCAAGTAATAATTTTGCGAATAATCATGTAAACGCCACCAAGAATTAACGCAATAGCTGCCACTTCACCAAGTGAACCTCCTATTGAACCTAAAAACATTTCATTAAATGATGGCAAATTGGCTATTGTTGTAATATCGCCTGCTTTTTGTCCTCCTTTAATCAATGCCATTGGTGTTGCGCCTGTTACAGCATCAAGATAACTTGTACGACTTTCGATTGGAACTGGCCATGTGGTCATTTGAACTGGAAACGAAATCAACAAGAAAACTCGTGCTACAAGGGCTGGATTAAACAAGTTGCAACCAAGTCCTCCAAAACACATTTTGGCTATTCCAATTGCGATTAATGCACCAAATATTACTATAAATGGTGAAATATTTGATGGTAAATTAAATGCTAATAAAACGCCTGTTAAAATAGCACTTCCATCACATACATGAGGTTTTTGTTTTAGAAAATATTTAGTAATTAAATATTCAAACAAAACACAAGAAACAACAGATACTAATGTTGTTATCAACGCTCCTATTCCAAAGAAATAAAGCGAAAATAAAAACGCCGGTGCCAAAGCAATCAACACTCCAAACATTAAACTTGACGTTGTTGTCTTACTTTTAAAATGTGGCGAGGGCGATATTGTGAATAAATTACTCATTTTTCAATAATTTTACTTTTTACGAGATCTAATTATACCCATTACTGTAGATTTTCCAAGACGCATATAATCAAGTAACGGACGGTTTGCTGGACAACTAAATACACAACAACCACATTCGATACAATCATAAATATAGTGTTCTTCGGCTTCGTCCCACATTTTTTTATTTGAATAAACCGAAAGCAGATAAGGTTCTAATCCCATAGGACAAGCGTCTACACATTTTCCACAACGAATACAAGGCGTTGGTTCTTTGCGATGCGAAATTTCATCGGGCATAATCAATACTCCTGATGTTCCTTTGGCTACTGGAAATTCTATATTTGTAGCAGCTTTTCCCATCATAGGACCTCCGCTAATTACTTTTCCTGTATCTTCTGGCAAACCTCCAACTTTTTCGATCAAATATTTTACTGGTGTACCTATTCTAACCAAAAAATTAGAAGGTTTTTCAACTGAATTTCCTGTAACTGTTACAACACGTTCTATTAATGGTTTATGTTTCATAACAGCCTCATAAACTGCAACTGCTGTTCCCGCATTTGAAACAACGGCTCCTACATCTATTGGTAATTTTGTTGATGGAACTTCGCGGTTCATGATTGATTTTATCAATTGTTTTTCGCTTCCTTGTGGATATTTTAATGCTAGTGGTACTACTACTATTCCTTGATATTTTCTACTTAAATCTGTTAATAGTTCAATAGCATCAGGTTTATTTGCTTCAATACCAATGTAAGCAATATCTGTTTTAATAGCCTTTTTAATTAATTGAACGCCAACCAAAAGTTGTTCACCTTTTTCGAGCATTACACGATGGTCGGCTGTTAAATATGGCTCACATTCTACACCATTAATGATTAATGCTTCTGCCTTTTTTTCGAGTGGTATCGAAAATTTAACATGAGCGGGAAAAGTTGCTCCGCCCATACCAACAATACCTGCATCAGAAACCAATTTTATTATATCCTCTGGTTTTATATCATCTACATTTGTTAAAAGTGTATCTGAACGATCAATAGTTTCTAACCATTCATCACCTTCCACCTTTATAGTAATACCATTTTTGGCAACACCACTTAAATCAGGAATAGGTCCAATTGCAGTAACCGTACCCGAAACAGAACTATGAATATTTGCCGAAACAAAACCAGAAGCCTTAGCTATCAATTGTCCAACTTTTACCTTATCTCCTTTTTGAACAATAACTTCTGCTGGCTTTCCAATATGCTGAGCACATGGGATATACACCATTTCGGGAATTGGCATAATTTCTATTGGTTGATTTGACGAAATTTTGCAACCCTCAGGGTGAATACCTCCTATTTGAAATGTTTGAAACTTCATAATTTACATTGGTTTAGAGTTGTTTAACTGTTCAGAATTTTTATCAAGAACTTCTATGTTTGTAGGTTCTGGATTATTATTCTGAGGAATTTTATCTGCTTGTGATGGCATATTTAAAGCGGGATTTTCTTCCTTGGGTTTTCTTGGTGGAAAATTTTCCTCTTTTATTGCTCCTGTTGGACACTGCTCTACACATTTGCGACACATTTTACATTTATTAAAATCTATATAAGCCACATTGTTTTCAACAGTTATTGCCTCAAATGTACAAACCTTTGCACATTTTCCACAACCAATACAAGCACTAGAACATGCCTTTTTTGCCACTGCACCTTTATCTTTATTTACACACGAAACATAAACCTTTCGATATTTATTAGCTTTGTTTCGCAATTCGATAATGCCTTTTGGACATGCTTTAACGCAAGCACCACAAGCAGTACAAACACTTTCGTTAATCTGAGCCAACCCAGTTATTGGATTTATACTCACTCCTCCAAAGCTACACGCTTCTACACAATCGCCCAAACCAATACATCCAAAAGAGCAACCAGTTTCACCTCCATAGGTAGAAGCTACCACTGCACATGATTGGGCTCCTTCAAAATTATTGATTTTAGGACGACAATCCAAACTACCAGCACACCTTACAACTGCCACCTTGGGAGTGGCTGCGGAAACTTGACCGCCTAGAATTTCGGCAATTTTGTTCATTACATCTGGTCCGCCTACATTACAAAATTTTCCTTCAAGACTTTTTACACAGCTCTCTGCAAAATTTCTACAGCCTGCAAAACCACAACCTCCGCAATTTGCTCCAGGAAGCAATTCTGTAACTTGGTCTATTCGAGGATCTTCTTCTACCTTGAATTTTTTAGCTACCAAATACAATATTATGGCTGCCAATATGGCTACTACACATAATACTGCTATGGAAATTGCTATTACGTTGTCCATCTTTTTATTTGTTTATTGAGTTTTTTAATTATCTATTTTTGTTATTGTAAACTTAAATTTGTTATTTAGTTTTTCACGGAATAAATATAAGAAAAAATAATAAATTGGCAAAATGGCTAGTCCTGACAAACAGCCAATATCATCGTTGCCTGATATTATTATTACCATTATCATTACTAAAAATAGTAATACTAATGGTAATACATATGCTAACAACACACTACTTGTAGCTAATTTAGAGGATAAACATACATTTACTCTCTCGCCTATTTGATACTCTTCTTTTAATTGTTTATCGGCTTCTATGGTTATTAATTTTCCTTTGCCTTTTTCACATAATGTTTTTGCTTGACAATTTCCACAAGCTTCACTTACTTCAAACGAAGCTGATACTTTGTTTGAAGATACGTTAACTATTGTTCCTATGTGACTTACAATATTTTTTTGCATCAAATTATTATTTATTCTCTATTGCAAATTTAAGAGTGTTTTTTAAATCAATGTTACTTTTTTGCAAGAAAATTCAAATTATTTTTGTTTAATTTAACATTTACGAAGATTATAATCTTTGCACTATTCAGTAATTCAGATAAATAAAAGCTAAGTAAAACACGTAATTTTTTTTAGATTTTTTTTTAAAATTCAAGAATTTCGCATCTGAATACAAAAGCCTTGTAGAAATCAACTTTGTTACCAATCCAGAATATAAGACAATTTTCGATAACGGATTTTCTGCTGAGAGTGTAATATTTCAGGGAATACATATTAACAGGTGGAATGCCTGCAATAGTGAATAAATTCGTAAAACAAAACAACTTCTCTAGAATACTTGATATACAGAAAACATTGCTGAGAGCCTACGAAGAAGAAATGAACTCATTACAATATTTTTAGCAAATATAAATATTATTTCTGCACAATTCAAGACATAACACAAAAAAAAACTCCTCAAAAATCATCTTGCCTCCAAAGGGAATTATTCAAAAAAAAATTTAAAAAAACTAATTTTTCTTTTCATCAAGTACCAATAGAGAATTACAAATAAAAAATTATAAACATGGAAAATATTAAATACCATATTGATAAAATTCTCTCAAAAAAAAAATTATTATAGAGATACAACATATCAAAAAAATATTTATACTTGCATTAATTATTGTTATTGTATTCATATTTTATAAGTTAAAAAAAAATATTTACACACGCACACACACATTTAGTATCTTCGTAAGGAGATACCATTAAGGAAATGTCCGTGAGAATATTTATTTTTTTTATGTTAATTTTATGATTTAAAAAAATTTCCCGTATCTTCGTGAGAAGATACGGTTTTTATTAATTTCACAAAAAAACTTTAAATAGTTAAATTATTCGATAAAATAAAAAGAGAGAGATTATTGTTTATTCAAGCAATTTGTTGTGAAACGAATTGTTTTTTTTTGCAAAAAAAAATCCGCATCACTGCGGATTTATAAAAATTAACAAAAGTGCCTCTCCGATATAGAGACAATAAATATCAGTAATGCAAATATACAAAATCAATTATTAAAAGTCAATACCCTCCCCCAAAAAAACACAATCTCAAGAAAAAAATACTAAAAATTTATTTTCGTGTTATACCAAATCAGAAAAATATTTATATTTAAGCAATTGAATTAATAGGTTTGATACGTTAAAAATGGAAGACGTACGTAGCCGTATCTTCATAAGGAGATACGGCATTTTTATATCTCAAAAAAAATCAAAAAAAAATTATTTTCGAGTTACAACATATCAGAAAATTATTTAATTTTGCAATTGGATTTGTTAATTTGCTTTTAGTATAAATGATTTGAAATTATTTATTACTCCCGTATCTTCGTGAGAAGATACGGTTTCTTTATACCTCACCAAAAAAAAATTCAAAAAAAAATTCATTTTTAGATACAACTTATCAGAAATATATTTACATTTGCACTTGGTATGGTTTTGCTACTTAATCTAAATAAGTAGTTTGATATTATAATTGTAACCGTATCTTCGTGAGAAGATACGGTTTTTTTTATATTCAAAAAAAAAATTATTTCGAGATATAATATTAAACGAAAAACAATTTAATACATAAAAATTATGAAAAGATTATTTTTGATTTTATTATTTGTAATGATAAATCTATTTGCATTTTCTCAAGAAAAGCAAAATTCGTCAATTAATGATGCAGGAGTATATAAATTATATCCAACAGAAAATAATTGGATGTTTTTAAAACTCAATACAAGAACAGGTGAAATATGGCATGTTCAATTTACGGTAGAAAATCCCCAAAATAGATTTCAAGAACTTATAACAAGTATGTTGGCATTTGGTAGTGAACAAAAAAATGGAAGGTTCGAATTATATCCAACAAATAATTTTTATAATTTTATATTATTAGACACAATCGATGGAAGAGCGTGGCAAGTACAATGGGGAAAAGAGCATCAAATTTTACCAATAAGGTAATTATTAGATTTTGTATATAGAATTACTGGAGAATTTTTTTTTCGAGCGTCAGCGAGTGATGACTATCAATTGCGAAAACTGTTGAAAGGTTTTATTAAAATAAAACCATTTAACAAGATGGGAAAATAAAAAAATAATTTAATAATGTGTTATTATAACGAACCATAAAATTTAAAATACATACTAATTATAGCATTAATATATATGCTATATATGGAATTTTAGATTTACTAGGAATAATTGAGGGGATAAAAAAAAGAACTTATTTTTATAAAACTCTTTTTTTTTAAACTACGAATCATATAAAAGGAATTTATTTATCATAGTATATTAAATTAGTTTTGTTTTTTAAAAAAAACAGCCATATCGTCGTGAGACACTACAGTTATTTTTTTATTTTCAAAAAAAAAATCGAAATATAATATCAGAATCAGAAAAAAATTGTATATTTGCATACCAATTAATTTTTGTAATGTGTTATTAAATAACACATTTGTCTTTTTAAAATATATTTAAATTAAGCCGTATCGTCGTGAGACGCTACGGTTTTTTTTATTTTCTCAAAAAAAAAATTAATTTCGAGATACAATATATCAGAAAAATATTATAAATTCGCATTGAAATGATGTTTTATATTTAAATAAAACAAAGACGTTTAATTAAGAATTAATTTGTCGTAGCGTCGTGAGACGCTACGTTTTTTTTATAATACCACCTCCTCTTTTCCACCACCACACAAAAAAAAATATAGAAAAAATATAGATAATCTTTTGCATTGTTTGTAATATTTTGTACTTTTGAAAAGTAAAAATATTACAGATACTCGAAAAAATAATGGATTTTTTTTGAGAAATACGGTGGTGCGGAAAAAATCTCCAATTGCATAAAACTATTAACAATTTTGAGCGGACATAATATAGACGCAGTAGCTGATGAAGAGACAAACGAACGAAAAAAAATTAAGTCCTGTATGAATATTCAGGACAAAAGGATTGAATGAAAAATATAAATATGAAAAGATACGAAATACATATTGAACTTAGTGATAAAAAAACTGAATATAAATTTTTAATTAGTAAGTTATGATAACAGACTCTATGAATTTGATTGATATTTTCAATCAAATTTTAGGCGAACAAAAATGGATTTCCTATTGGATAAATAAATATTTACCAAAAGTTACCAAGTTGTTTTCTAAACAATTTCAGTTTCCTGTATACCATTATGAAAAAATCAAAAGTAACAAAACGAACAATGAATATTGGATATTATATACTAAAGAAAACAGAAATTCAGAAATAAAATATGGCTTATATTTAAAACATATATCAGAAAATTATTTATATATTTTTGAGTATGGATATACTTCAGAAATAAATGAAGAGAAAACCAAAACGATAGCTGTTGCAGGCTTTAATGTTTATACAGGACATTTTCTTTCTCGTTATCAAGAACGATTCTTGAAAAAAAATAATTTAAGTACAGAAGAAATTTTAGGAGAATATAAAGCAAATAATCCATATGTGGTTAATTTAAAATTATCAAATGAAATTTTAAAAGATTATAAAGAAAAATACGGAAATTTTTCTCGAATAAATAGAATTAAAAGCGGATATTGCTTTGTTGATAGTGGTATACAAGAAGATGATAGACCAATAGAAAAATATGTTACAAACAAGGTGTCGGCAGATATTTATAACACTTTTATTACTGATTCAATGCTAACTAAAACACAACTAAATGGATTGAAAAAAGCTGAATTGGATTATGCAAATGATTTCTATAACAATATTTCAGAGTTAAGAGAATTGGATATGTATAAAAACAATGAAGATTTAAAACGTTTACAAATGAAAACAGCACAGAATATTATTATTCAAAAAATGATAAAATGAGCGAAAACTGTTGAAAGGTTTTATTATTGATAAAACCGTTTAACAATATTGAGCGAAAATGGGGCGCGAGCCTCGGGGGAAAACTTAACTGCAAGCGAATACAAATGAGCGAGGCAGGATAATTTATTAATATTTAAATGAGAAATAAAATGGGAAAAAACAAAAATAAAAAAAGCAAAAGTCAGAAAAAAGACCAAAGCAAGGAAATTGATAATTTATCAAAAAATGAACCTAAAGAGTCTAATAATAAAATAGAAGTTTCAAGTGAAGGAACTAAAAATTCAAATAAAGAAACTAAAAAAAATACAACAGATAAAACCCAAGAAAATGAGACAACAAATACAGAAAGTCAAGGAGACAATCAACACACACAAGAACCTGGTAAAATAGAAGAAAAAAAAAATTTCACCGATAAGCTAAAGGATAATTTAGCAAAATTAAAAAAAGATGCTATAGTAATAGATAGTGAATGGTCATATTTAGATCATATTGAGACTATATTACAAACGAGCATATCAAACGATGTAACACTATTAAATATATATAAAGACGATATTGAAAGATGGAATAAATTATATAAATATTTTGTTTATAGAAAACACGATTTTGATGAATATATAAAAAATTCAGATTTTGAAAACGGTTTATCATCCATATTTAATGGTTCAAATGTAAAAAATATAGAAAAATTATTTCAGATAATTAAAATGTTGTATTGGCATTTTCCTATAGATGTAGAAAAACAAGTAAATCAAAATTATATTGAAAAAGAAAAATTAATAAAACAATATAATATTAATATATTATATTTAGAGAAATACCTTTGTAAAGAATTAAAAACAGGAAACACTGAAAAAAAACTCGAAGAGGAAATTGATAATTTCCTCGATGCAATGTCATCATACGAAGAACAAGATAAATTATCAGAAATAACAGATAAACAAAATTCATTAATAGAAAAAATAACAGAATATAAAGAAAACAAAAAAAATATAAAATTATATGAAATAGAAAAATCAATACTAAAGGATATAATTGATTACAATAAAAAATATTTACAAAATGCGATAACTGAAGGAATAGCATTTTTGGATGTAAATGAATATGATAAAGAATATAGAAAAGCAAAATGGTGGTTTCGGATAGCATTATTAATAGCAGCATTTTTAGCATTAATAGCTATATTATTAATAATTAAGAATGTCCGTACTGATATTTATGAAAAAGCCCAAAGTACTAATCTATTAGGAATTGAAACATATTATATAAATCAAATTGGATTGTCGAATTTAATAAAACGTTCAGTAATAGCAATGAGTTTTCTAACAATATGTATTTTGAGTATAAATCAAGCATCACGAATGAGAAAAGAGATGCTAAATATTTCAAAAGCTATACAATATCAAAAATATTTAAAAGGGCTACTACTATTCAAAAATAAAATAGATTATAATAGAAATACAAATGAGGATATCAATAAAATTGTTGATAGCATGGTTACAAATACGTTGGATATGCAAAAAGAATACTCTGATAAATATGAGCAAAGTTTGCCAAATGATTTATTGGAAGAAGTAGGAAAATCAGTTGCTGATAAAGCAATGAATATTATTGAAGCGAAATTAAATGAGTTAACAATTTTGAAAAATACTTCAGATAAAAAAGAAGATAAAAAATAAAAGCGAAAACTGTTGAAAGGTTTTATATTAGAAAACAATTTAACAAGATGAAAAAAAAATAAGAAAATAATATAGGATTCTATGAAAACCCTAAATCTTTAAAATACATGCCATATATAGCATTAAAATATATGCTATATATGGCATTTTAGATTTACTAGGGATAGTTTTTTGGGGTGAATAAAAAAAGATTTTATTTTGATAAACTATTTTCTTTATATTTCTCAACAGGCACTAATCCTTCAAGGGAAGAAGGTCTTTTGGCTTCAATTTCTTCCCAAAGCAAATCAAAATCCTTCTCTGTCATAGAGTCGAATTCTTTCATTAACTCGGCTATTATATTTGCCATAATTATATAAGTTTTATAAAAGGATGTAAAAATAACCATCTAAAAACAAATAATTAAGATGATTACTAGTATTTTTTCAAAACACAAAGATACAATAAAACTCCAAATAATAGAAGACATTTTTTTTGAGCATCAGATTTAACATTAGCTATACTGCCCCCGAAATTTGAACAAAAAAAAGTCGAAAATCACTTCATTTAATAAGATACTTTATTTATTGAGTGTAGAGATGTACAGCAATAAATCACTAAACTCAATAAATAAAAAAAAAAGAACATATTTATATAAAACACTTTTTTTTATACAACGTATAATATAAATTGTTTGGTTTAATCATATATTATTTGTATCTTTTTTTTATTATAAAAAAAAGAAAATTAACATCCGTAGCGTCGTGAGACGATACGGTTTTTTTATAATAACACCTCCTCTTTACCACCACCACAAAAAAATCTAGAAAAAATATCGACACTTATTAATATATATATAAAGGTGTACAAATTAAAATAGGAAGTTAAATAGTAGCACTAAATCAAAACAAAATAAAACCAAAACATCAAACAACAAAACACAACTAAACACATCATAAAAATAACCAAAATATATAAAACCACACCTTC
>JAKSUC010000086.1 GCA_024413595.1 Bacteroidales bacterium | reverse complement strand
TACTTTAAAATCAAAAGCATGAGAACAATGTTTACGAACAATACTTTAAAATCAAAAGCATGAGAACAATGTTTACGAACAATACTTTAAAATCAATTATAAAAAGAGTAAAAAAATTTACATAAAGTATCAATTATAAATCTATAATATATATTTCCTAAAAAACAACAATAATAACAATACTATATAATTATAATATATATAATAAATAGGTAATAATTTTTTTTTGGAATATACAAATTAGTTTTAGAATTTAAAAAATAGTAAGAATTTGAATAATTTAAAATATTAAGTATCGAAAATAATTAGTAATTATTATGGAGTATATGAATAATTCAATATGTAAAATAGACATAGTTGCTATGAAATAGAATAAATAATTAGAATATATATTGGGCGTGATTTCAAATAATTACTCAATAATAATAACCTTAAAAAAGTAATTAACATTTTTTAACACATACAAAAAACCTATCTACAATATACTACAAAGGCGAAATTTGAAATAAATATAATTTTTCAAAAAAATAATTATAAATAAATTTGGATAATTAAAAAAAATATATTATCTTTGCATCGTTGAAATAAAAAAATCAGAACAACGTGAGTCTGGATTACAGAAATAAACACATTAAGAATTTGAGAAAACATCCAGCAGTTAAGTAAGAAGATTTATTGAGACGTACTTAAAATTTTTAATAAATAAAAAAAATGAAATTAATAATTAACGCAAATCTTGGTCGATTAGCAAATCGAAAAGTAGCTACTTTCCTACTCCAAGTTATCGAAGCAACAAGGTTGTTTGATACTGAAAGTAAACCTGAATATATTAATATTTATTCAGATAAAGTAAACCAATTTTATAACCATTTAAAAAACGACTCAACTGTTACCTTAACAGAACAAATAGTTGACGCAGTAGATAAGATGAAAATCGACGTAAACTGTATCATTAACATTTGTCGAGGTTTAAAATTCAGTTTGGATCCGGAAATCTCTAAAATCGCTAAACGCGTATTAAAGATTGTTGACAAATATGGTAATTATACTCGATTGGGTTATTTTGCCAGTGTAAACAAGTTGATACAGATTACAGAAGAGATTGAAAGTCTCGGTACAGAGTCGTTAACAAAAATTAGTATTAATTCTTTTGTGGAAAAAGCCAAAAGCGACTACGAAAGTTTTATGAAAATTTATAACGAACGTACAGAATTTGCTGAGGCTATCAAGGGTAAAATTGCCCAATCTAGACAAGAGGCTGTAGATAGTTATAAAAAATTAGTTTCGTATATTAATGGTATTGCAGGTATTAATCCAGAACCTTATGATGATTTTATCACCGAAATGAATGGATTGATTATCAGAGCAAACCAAATGGTATCGAAATCAAAGGATAAAACTGAAGAAGATGGTTCTAATCCAGAATTTTCAGATTGCGAACTTCAAGAAGGAGGTAACGCGTAATAATTAACGGAATGTTTAACACAACAAAATTTTAAGTAGAATTTGAGAGACAGGTTTTATTAGTGATATATTAATTTTAAAAACGTACTGAAATGAAAACCGTTAGACTCTCGTCCCGTTGGGCAATGCTCAGCGGGATTTTTTTTGTAATTATCTATTACGTTTTACAAACAAAAGTCTAAACACTTCCTCAATTTTAGAAACCATAACAATATCGATAGTATGACGAATGTTTAAAACATTTTTTTGATGACTTTGAGAAATAATAATGCGTTTAAAACCAATTTTTTCGGCTTCGGTAATACGCTGTTCAACACGACCAACAGGACGAATTTCACCAGTAAGACCAACTTCGCCCGCAAAACATGTTGTACAATCAATTGGAATATCTAAATCACTACTTAAAACAGCACATAATACCGACAAATCCATAGCAGGATCGTTAATTTTAATGCCACCTGCAATATTTAAAAAAACATCTTTTTGATTTAAACGAAAACCTGCACGTCGCTCAATAACAGCCAACAACATATTTAAACGTTTGGTATCAAAACCAGTTGTACTACGCTGCGGAACTCCGTATGCAGCAGTGCTAACCAAACTTTGAACTTCAACCACAAAAGGACGTAAACCTTCAACCGCAGATGCTACAGAAACGCCTGATGTATTATTATCATGTTGATGAATTAAAAGTTCACCGGGATTATTAACTTCTCTAAGTCCATCGGTCAACATTTCAAAAATGCCGACTTCTGATGTTGTTCCAAAACGATTTTTAATACCTCGTAAAACTCTATAAACATGCGAACTATCACCTTCAAATTGAAGTACAGTATCAACCATGTGTTCAAGAATTTTAGGACCAGCAATATTACCATCTTTATTGATGTGACCAATCAAAATAATTGGAACATTATTTTCTTTAGCAAAACGTATAAGAATATCAGCACATTCACGAATTTGGGTAACTGTACCAGGAGAAGACTCTGCACTTTCGGTTCTAAGAGTTTGTATAGAGTCGATAATAACCAAACCTGGTTTTGTTTCACGAATTTGAGGAATAATATTTTCGACAGTAACCTCGCATAATACTAAACAATTATTAGAAGTTTTTTTAATTCTATCGGCACGTAATTTAATTTGCGAGGCACTCTCCTCCCCCGACACATATAAAGTTTTTTCTGGAATGTTTAAAGCAATTTGAATAGACAAAGTGGATTTACCAATACCCGGCTCCCCTCCTATTAAAGTAACCGAACCAGGAACAATACCACCGCCTAACACTCTATTAAATTCAATGTTATGAGTATCAATTCGAGCAACAGTTGAAGTTTGAATTTCAGAAATCTGAATTGGTTGATTGCCCGACGATAATCTAGAAGCTAACGCCGTAGGTTTTAAAGTAGTGGTAACAATTTCCTCAACATAAGTGTTCCATTGTTGACAAGAAGGACATTTACCAATCCACTTAGGAGATACCGCGCCACAATTTTGGCATGTATACATAGTTTTTTGTTTCATAACCAAAATAATTTAGAGTTTCCAATTAACATCTACCACCCATTTAGCTTTAACAGTTTGTTTTTTACCAAATTCAACCACACGTTCAGGATAAAGTTTTTTTAGATATTCACCAGTATCCCAAATATTATTTAAGTTTTTATCGTGAATAATTTTTAAATAATAATCAGCTGGCAAAACATAATCAAAAGTTAAAACCTCATCGTGAGTAGTGGTTTTAGAATAAAGAATTTCACCTTTATCGTTACACAAACACACAATTAATTGTCCTTCAGAAATTGAAGAATAATTTACAACAGAGTCAATAACAACAGGTTTCTTTTTTCTTACACGAGCAGTATCAATATCTTGAAAAGGAGGTAAATTTTCATCTATATCAGGATAATGTTCAATATTACCTGTATTCATAAGATTTAAAGATAAAGTACCATAACTTTCGTCACTTCTGATTTTAGCATTAGATTTATAATATAAGTTTGGAGTATTTAAAATACTTGTAAAAGTAGAATCGTCAATTTCAAACAAATATTCTTTTTCTTGTTGCCAATCAAATTTAATCAATTTGTTTCTATGATTAACCGAATCTTTTAAATATTCATATTCGATAGGAAATCTAAGAGTTGCATTATATTTTAATTTACTAGCTTCTTCTTTTTTAGCTTCTAAACCAATATCACTGCGTCTACGACGATTATTATTATCAGAAACAATTTCTTTAGGAGCATTCGTAAACAAAGTATCAATTGTTATAATTGGATTTTCTTGTAAATCTATCGAATTATAAGAAATTGAATAATAAAGATTGTTGAATTTTGAAGTTTCATTATCAAAAACCACAATCATTGTATCTTTAGAATCATTAATAGAAAAACTACACCAATTAGGATTGTGATTTACAAAACGTTCAGGAATAATTGTATCATTTTGATTTATTAACGAAGAATCATTTTTATTAACATTAATATTATCAAATCTTTTAGGATTTAAAGTATCAATCAAATTTAAAACAGGATTATCAACAAGAGGATAATTAAAAATAATCTGTAACGAATCTTTATTAATACGATTTGTAGATTTAACAGATTGAATTTTAAGTTTATAAATAGGGAAAAGAGTATCTTTATAAAATTGTTCAACATTTTTATTACTCTTTTTAGAATAAACAAACCTATCAAAAGTATTAATTTTTAGAGCCAAAGTATCTTTTTTTAAAGCAGAAGTATCAGTTAAAATCATAGTATAAATTTCACCATTATTTTCTAATCGATACCAACTGTTATTGTTTATAGTAACATTAATAGGCGAAAATTCAATATCACGTTTCGGCATTTTTTCAAACAACAACAAAATAGAATCTCTACTAGGACGAGTACAACTCAAAATTTTTTGAGGAACAATAACAGTAGGAATAGAGTCTCTAAGTTTTTGAACTTGATCTAAATAATAATCATTATAATATTTAAGAATATTTTTAAATTTACCCTTTTTAATCATAGCCGAATCAGTAACATGAATCAAAACAGTATCACGATTTTGACTATAATCTGCATTATACCAATTATTATCAACAATAGAATCAGTAGGATAAAAAATAATGTCCCCTTTTATTCCTCGTTTAAAAATTAAACGATATTCAGCACTATCTAAACGTTGAGCTTTAATAAGTTTTTGATTTAAATCATCTTCAAACGAAGAATCTTTAAGTTCATAAACCTTTAGTTTGGTTAAATCTTCATTTTCAATAGGAATTGGAATTTCAAGATTAATAACCCCATTTTGGTCAAAATCACCAGTAAAATTAGATTTTAAAACAAAATTTAAAGAATCAACATCTTTTGCGGTTTTAGGAGCTGCTTCCTTTTTACCATTTTTAGTTTTTGCCTTTTTAATAGTATATTTCAACTTTAAAGTATCAATTTCGATAATAGGATTATAAAGACTATCTAAACTTGGATAAGAAATTCTTAATTGAAGAGTATCATTATTAGAATCAACAGTATCTCTCAACCAAACCACCAAACTATCACGATCAAAATTATAATCATAATAAATATTTGGAGATTTTAAAGTGTCATCAACATAAGTAAAAATAACAGTATCATTTTCAACCGATTTATTAAACGAAACAATAAATCTTGTACGAATATCACGCACACATTCATTAATATATTGCGTCAATTTAATTTCGTTAAAAGCATATAAATTAATATTATTAGGAGTTGTGTATAAAATATTTTGAATAATAACAGTATCATTCAAAAGAGTATCAATAATTTTATGCTTAGCCGAACCTTCGTGAAGAATAGTCCCCGCAGGCAAAGAGTCTATTTTGGTTAAAGTTTCAGCCTCTGGTTCAAAAATAGAATTAATAAAAGCGATTTTTTCGTTTTCTAAATCAAATTTATGAGTTTCGTTAATATCTTTTAAAGCAAAAATTTTGTATTTACCTTTATTTATATTTCGTACCTCAAAATGCCCAGCCGTATCGGTACGAGTAATATAATTAGGCTTATATTTATAAACAGCAGAATCTTCGTTAAAAACATTTTCGTTATATAAACCAACTAAAATATTTTCTTCTTTTTTAAGATTTTCTGCGTCAAATACTTTACCACTAACAGCAAAACTATCAACAACAGCACCAGTAGAAAAAACAAAGTCTAAATTGTCTAACTGATTGCCTTCGTGAAAATCTTTCATACAATCAAAATATTGAAGAGTATAAGTTGTATCAGGACGCAAAGGTTCTTTAAACTTTGTAACAATCTTTTTACCTTTAACTTTAATCTTAGGAGCTTTTTCTTGGTGAGGTGGCGACATAAGAAATTTGGTTTCTACATTGTCTAATGTAAAAAACTCATTAAATTTCATTTTCACCTTTTTGCCATTAAAATTAGCAGAATAATTTTTAGGTCTAGAACGAACCATTACAGGCGGATCTTCATCTTCTTCACCACCATCAATTTTTCCCATTTGGGCACATGAATAAAATAAAGCTGAAAAAATCAACAATGCTATTAAAGCCTTTAACGATTTTATTAAATTTGACCTAGTCACGATAATTTTATTTACTATTTCAGAGATATTCAATATTTTTGGCAAAGAAAACAAAAAAATGGCATTTTACGATTAATAAAATTCATAGAATGTCGAAACTTTAAAAGATTTAGCATTAAATTTATGTTTAATAAAGATTTTTCAACATTATATAGCGCATTTAAAGCTATTTTAAATAGAGAAACAAAAGATTTTTCTATACCTTTAAAATTTATTAAAAATGATATTCGCATTGTTTCTTTTATTAACAATGCAGATTTTATTAAAAACAAAGACAAAATTGAGTTGACAAATTCTGAATTATTTGAATCTGCTCAAACATTATCAAAACTATCACCAAACACTATTTATCCTCAAAAAGCATTTGTAGCTACTGATAGCAGTGTATTTAATATTTTTAAAAGTGGAAAATCTGTTAACGAAAAAACTGCAAATGTTTTTAACGAAAATTTTTCTTTAAACAAAAAGAAAACTATCAAAACCGCAGAAGCTTACAGAATAAATTATTCTCGATTATGGATTTCGATAATAAGAACTCTAAACAAAAATGGTTGTAAAATTAATTTCACAAATTCCACATCTCCTCAAATTGGAGATTATCCATTAACAATTTATAAAGGAGAAATTCAAAATACTCCAATAAAAAAATCATTACTAATACCATTTGAAAATTGCGCAATATGGATTTATAATCGTTGCAATAATTTTTATGTATGTATCGAAAACATAATTGAAAATCAAAAAATCAATGAAATAATTAACAACACCATTGAAGGATATAATTTTAACATTAATACACTTACAAAATGTTCTGAAGTCAACATTTCAGACAACGAAATGCCAATAATAACATTTGCAATGTTAATAAAAGATTTAAAACTATCAACCAAACAAATTGACATAAAATTAGATGGCTCTGATTTTGAATTTATACCATCAGCAGCCGACATGATTGGCTATGCCGATATGAAATTTGACGAAGTTAAACGTATGGACATAAATGTTGATAGTTTTAAAAATGCTGTTTATGATTTTGGAACATATATCGACGAAATAATCAACGAAACTTACGATCTTTTCCCAGTTTATCACAATGGTCAAAAAGCTTTTGACAATGCTGTAATCAATAGACTAAAAAGAGAATTAGAAATCAATTAACAATTAATAATTGTGAACTTATAAATTGAGAATTAAAATTTATTTTGTATATTGCATAAAAATAAAAAGAAACAAAAATGAACATAAGATTAGCAACACCAGAAGATTATAAATATATCTACGAAATAAATTCTCAATATATCGACACTCCAATAACAATGAGATATCAAATGGCAACATTAGAAGAATATTCAAAAAATTTGGATACAATAGCCAAAGAATATCCCATATTAGTATCTCTAAAAAGTGGAGTTATTGTAGGATACGCATATGCACACAAATTTCGTAGTGGATTTGATGGTTACGCATTAGACGTGGAAACAACTATTTATGTAGACAACAAATTTAAAGGTCGCAAAGTTGGCTCTTCGTTATATTACGGTTTATTAGAAATTCTTAAAATTCAAAACATTGTAAACGTTTACGCATTTGTAACACGACCAAATTTGATGAGTGAATCATTACATCGTTCAAGGGGATTTCACGAAATTTGTCAACTAAATCAATCTGGTTATAAAAATGGCAAATGGCATGATATAAAATGTTATCACAAAACTATAAATTTAACATCAGCAAGTCCTCACCCATTTATCCCTATAAATGAAGCTAATAAAGAAAAACTTGAAAATATATTAAGTTCAGCATCTAAGCGTTGTTAAGTATTTTTTTAGAAAGCAATTTCAAAGTAAACTACTGATTATAAACAAAGATTAAAATTATTTTTTCGCGGAAACATCAAAAAAAATAACAAAACCGCGAAAGAATAAAATTATTTTACCGCGGAAAAATATTTATAATTATTTATATAAATCAAGAATATTTACACGAGTTGTAAAATTTGCGGTATACATATTTTCTTTAAAATCTCTATTTGAAATTAAAACTAAACGTAGTGATTTTGAAGTTTTTGAAAGTTGTCGAAATAATTCTTTTCGTTCTTCAAGATATTCAGAATAATCTTTAGTAAGAATGTAAGAACTTGACGAATATTTAATTTCACACAAATCAATATAATTATCTTTTCTATCAATAATTAAATCAATTTGAGCTTTAATACCATCTTTATTATAATACCAAGAAGAAATTTCAGTTGAAATAATTGTTAAACCTAAAGCTTGTTTTATTTGATTTATATGATTAAAACAAACTTGTTCAAAGGCATAACCATACCAATTATTTTTAATAGTATCAGACAATTTAGACCAATGATCCTCTTCTTTGCCATTATATTTTGCAACAAATTTTATATAAAAGAAAGAATATAAATCAATTAAACGATAAATTTTGTTATTAACATAATTTCCAAATGAATTATATACCTCTAAAAAGTTACAATTAACTAAATTATTTAAAATTTCAGTAATTGTGCCATTATCAGGAATTTTCAAAAGAGTAATAATATCTTTGCGAGTTAATCCATTAACTCTATCAGCAAGTAATTCAATAATTTTTTGATAAGTTGTAGAATTATTAAACAACGAATTAAAAAGAAAATCATATTCCATTTTTAATTCTCCATATTTATTAAAAAACAAACTATCAACATTTTGTGACAAACTTAAATTTGATTTTAATAAACTTAAATAAAAAGGAATACCACCTAAAATCATATATGCCTTTAAAATAGAATTTTTATCCCAATCAAAATTATGATTTAATAAAAATTCTTCAGTTTCCTTTAAAGAAAAAGGAGTTAAAAAAATTCTACGAGTAACTCTATTATGTAAACCACCTTTATCAGAAAATAATTTATTTACCATCCAAGTAGTAGCTGATCCACAAACAATTAATTTAAGGTTATCAATATCAACAGCAAAAGAATTCCAAAAATTACCAAAAATTGTAAAGAAATTAGATTTTTGATTATCAAACCAAGGCAATTCATCAATAAATATTACGATATGTTTAGATTTTTTTCTTTGTTTTAGCTTTAAAATAAAGTTTTTGAAAATTTCAAACACGTCAATCCAATTATCAACTTCAGGCACATAATCATTGGAATATTGGCGAATAGCATTTAAAAATAATTTTATATTATTTTGGCGATTAGTATCATACACACCTGAAACATAAAAATCAAACTTTTCTTTAAAAAATTTCTTTATAAGAAAAGTTTTACCCACACGACGTCTGCCATAGACAGCAATTAATTCAGCTTTATTAGAATTTACGCATTCTTGTAATATTTGCTGTTCTTTTAATCTTCCAACTAATTTATTGCTTGTAATCATACTAAATTTTCAAAAATTTTCAATCACAAATTTAGCAAAAATTATTAATATTCAATGTATATTAAAATTTTTTTTTCGCGGAAACATCAAAAATAATAGCAAAACCGCGAAAGAATAAAATTATTTTACCGCGGAAAATTATTTATGATTTTATATTACTAAGCTAATAATATGCAAATTATAAAAAAAATATTTTCAAAAGATTTATTTTTTTCAAAAGACAAAATTCTATAGATAATTAACAAAAAAAGGAGAATAAATTCTCCTTTTTTATATAAAATATTACAAAATCAATATACAATATCATCAACTACATAAACAATTTTGTAATAACAAAATAGACAATCAAATTACCATTTTTTCATTTTATAAAATACTAAAACAGGATTATCGTCTGGATGTATAGTTTTACAAAATTGCTTCATTCTATCAACTATTTCAATTCCACAATTATTTTCTAAATCGTCAAACAACTCTTTAGGCCAAGATAATAATAAAGAAAAATTTTCTGCTGTAATTTCTCCTACAAAAGTATCATCTGTAACATTTAGAATACTTCCTAAAGTAGGTAAAATAGTATAAAAATCTGGTTTAAAATATCTTATACATACTTCTTTTTTTGTGTTTTTGGAATAAAAAATGTAATAAGGTTTATATTGATTTATAATTTTACATAATACATAATCATTTGTTATTAATATTTGAGATATAACATAAAACTCTCCTTGTTTTTCTTTCTCAATAAGTTTATCATAATTCTCTTCTAAAAACAAATCATTACTTCTATCTTGATCTATATCAATAACATATTTACAAATTACACATCCATCTGAAGTTATTTGATATATAGAATCTGTAAAATTATTATAAAAATAAACATTATTATTAATATACGATAAATCGTTAAAATTTAATATAGGAGAATAAGTATTAGTTTGTTGATAAAATCCCTTTTTATCTATCACAAAATCTTTATTTGTAGTCCACAAATTATATTCATATAAATCAGGAATATGTGAATTTAAAGACTCAATAGTTCTAAAAATATATTTATCAATATCGATTTTAGCTACTTGAAAACAAGCGAAAGGACGTAATGTATCCTTAATTAATTTACCATTATGAGAATATGTAATTAATTTTTTTTGAAATTGATCCAATACAATAATTTCATTATTATCAACATAAACATCAGTAGGTTCAACAAATTCGCCAGGTCCATTTCCTAAAGAACCTATTTGATCAATATATTTACCATTTAAAGTAAAACGTTTAATACATTTTAATTTATATCGGTCAATAATATACAAAGTATCTTGATTTATCATCAATTTATCAATAGAACCAATTATTGACTCTTCTGTAGTTTCCAAAGGTACATAATATACACTATCAAATATGTCTGATGAATATAATTCATACTCATCTTTATTAAGATTAGGAATTTTTATATGAATCAAATCTGAAGAAACAGAATCTTTCATCAAAGAAATATTTGATGCAATTTTATTCACATCAACATTATCATATAAAATTGAATTTTCTTTAGTATTATTACAAGAATAAAATATTAAAGAAAAAAAATTGAGGTAATAGATAAGCTTCTTCATAATAGTATTAATATCTATAATCAGAACAATCTTCGCTAGAAAAACAATAGCCAGAACCTTCACCACATTTTTTTAAAGTAACTTCTACTTCTTCAACACTTGAAACAGTTGGATTATTAGTAGACCCTGTAGTACTCCAAGAATAATTAGATTTATATGTATAAAATGTACATTTAACAGTTACTGAATATGATTTCCAGTTGGTACCAGCTGAACCTTTATGCCATTTTTCTGTTTGGTTTGAACTATTATTTTGGTTTGAATTATTGCTTTGGTTTGAATTATTGCTTTGGTTCGAATTATTGCTTTGGTTTGAATTTTGTTTTGAAGACGAAGAAATTTCATTTTGTGCCAAAGCTTCGAGATTTCCAATATTTAAATTTTTATTAGTCTCATGTATCTGATTAAATACATATACATTGTATGCTACTAATAATGTTATAGGAATTATTACTAAATTTTTTAATTTTTTTTTCATTTTATTACTTTTAAATTGTTATACTTAGTTTATAAAAATATTTAGAAAATGCATAATCTAATTATACAATATTCAAAAAAGTTCATATTTTATGTTTTCATATCTTTATTTTTTAAGGTTTATAATTTTTTGACTTACTATATTTAGTTTAATATTGGTTCAACTTGATTAAAATACCATGATATTAAATGAGGTACTTCTTTGTGAGGAATATATAAATGAGATATAGATTTATCTGGATTTAATATAAACATATATGGAGTATCACTATAATCTAATTTTGTTATTTTATCTTCTACTCGGTATATATCTATATAATTCTTATTTATTCTATTGAATAAATGAAAATCTCGTAAACTTTCGTATTGAGCAAAAACAATAACATTTTCTCGCCCTATCCGTTTAACAACTTTTTTTGCGTATGTTATTAAAGTATCAACACAAGAATTACATGTTAATGAAGTATAACGTATAATAAGTTTGGGTTTGTTTTTGATAATATCTTCAAGTTTTATGTATTGATCATTATTATTTAAAACGTTAATATTACTGGACATAAGCCTACTACTATCTGTTTTAATTATTTTTTGATAATCATAACAAAGAATATCTTGTATTAATTTATTTGAAGAGCTTTGATTTAATATTTGTTTATAATTAATCAAAAACAATATATTTAAAATTAATAAAATAACTATAAAAAAATTTTTTAACATCTTTTTTATTTAAATATTAATAAAAATGGTTAGAATAAATTGTTAGTTTCAACACCGCAAATATAAAATACTATTTTGTATTTTCCAAAAAAAATGTGAAGTTTT
>JAKSUC010000085.1 GCA_024413595.1 Bacteroidales bacterium | reverse complement strand
TCTAAATTATGTCCTAAAAGATAAATTGCAATAATTGGAATTGGTTCATCAATAACCTTTTTTTGATTGTTGACTACAATTGTATTTTTGAAACAATTTTCGGAGCTAATATATTGTTCACCAATATATTTACGAAATCGCATTACTTCTGTTTTTTCAAATGCTCGTTGCAATTCTATTGTAACCAAAGTTTTTTCGCCATTATCTTGAACTATACGGGCTGAATAATCTAATTTTGAGAGTTTTAGATTATCTATTTCTATTGTTATTATTTCATTGTTTTTAACAACAAGCTCTTCGATGGTACAATTC
Organism: Bacteroidales bacterium; assembly: GCA_024413595.1. GTDB lineage: Bacteria > Bacteroidota > Bacteroidia > Bacteroidales > UBA3824 > UBA3824. Next base: position 12,140 of record JAKSUC010000085.1, on the reverse strand, counting down.
AAAAGATTTTGCAAAAATATTTTTGCAACTCTTGGATCTTGCATCATAAACTTAAATACTGAGTCGTATATTGGATTGGCTATGGTTATCATTTTTAATTTGGAACTTATGTTTTTGTTTTGCAAATATAGGGATTTTTACGAGTATTTACAAAATAAAAAACGAGAGGTGTTTTTTTGAAGTGAACCCCGAAAGTTTTTTTTGTCCAACTTTCGGGGTTCACTTCATAATTAGATAAGTTAAGTTTTTTTATCAAAAAAAATTGCGATTTCATTAAGATTTAATGTACTTTTGTGCAATAACATTTTTTTGTATTTGTTAGTACACGATTAATCTAATTTCTAGTAAATTAACAATAAATATTGTTATTTATTGGTTATAAATATCAAATTTCAAAACTAATTGATAATTATTACTCACTCTTAATTTTTAATTATGAAAAAAAAATTACTATTAATATTGTTGTTATTACCCATAATAGGTAAGTCACAAGCGCCATTTCAATCACGTCCAACGGCTTTAACTATTAATCAAAAAACATTTGAATTTTCATTATTTTCACAATCTAGATATGGATTTGCCAAAAATACAGAGGTTTATTCAAGTGTATTAGAAGATTGGTTGTTGCCCAATATTGGAATAAAACGCCTTTGGTATACAAAACCAGCCAAAAAAGAAACTGGATTTTTTGCAAGTAGAAATATCTATTTTGGCTCGTTGCATACATTTGATTATCCAAAAATGTTTTTTGATTTTCCAACAATTCAAAAACGAGGTGATATTAGTGATACATGTATAACACCCTCTGTGATAACAATGAAAAACGAAATTCGCGCAACTATATTCTTAAAAAATAAAACCTCTTGTAGCGAAGGAGATTTTTTGTTGACACTAAGAGCAGGACTTAAAAACTCTTTTAAACTAAACAAAAATGCCAATATGCCACCTATCACAAAACCTTTATGGTATCGTGAGTCGGTAGTGTGTTTAGATACAATAGTGTGGTTTGTTGGTGCAGATTTAGACATTCACATTACCGACCGAATTAATTTGCTGGTTGATGCCGATTTTTATTCTGTTGATTGGAATGTAAAAGATTGGAGCGGTGAAAATAAAATTTTTGCATACGGTTATCTTTATGAACGTAGAATATTGGTTCAAGCTGGTGTTAAATTTTTATATGGAACAATAAATAAAGATTTTGACTCAAATTTGCTTCCAATGATAGATTTTTCTTATTTCTTTAAACCTAAAAAACGTCAAACTGGATTATGGGGTAATATGAAAATTTAAATTTGATATAATTTTATTAAAAGCTGAAATGAAAAAGACTTGTTTATTATTAATTTTATTTTTTACAACAATATGTAATTTAAAAGCCGATGAAGGTATGTGGATTTTGTCGTTGATTGGCAAAAACTACAATCAAATGAAGGCTTTAGGATTTAAATTAACTCCTGAAGATTTGTATAATTTAAATCAACCTTCGTTAAAAGATGCAGTAGTAGCATTAAATCACGGAGAATGTACAGCAGAATTTGTTTCTAATCAAGGTTTATTGTTTACAAATCATCATTGCGGTTATGATGATATTCAATCTCAAAGTTCGGTTTATCACGATTATTTAACAAATGGCTTTTGTGCAAAAAATTTAAAAGAAGAACTTCCAATATATGGCAAAACAGTTTCTTTATTAGAAAGTATAACAGATGTAACCGAAAAAATTATTCCACAAAATGCAGATAAAATGTCTGCCTTAGAACGTCAACAACAAATAGAAAATAATATAGAAGAACTTTCTTCTACTTATGAGGAACAAGGATATTATGTAACCATCGACAATTTTTTTAATGGTAATTATTATTATTTATCAAAATATAAAGTCTATAAAGATGTACGATTAGTATTTGCGCCACCCGAAGCAATAGGAAATTTTGGAGGCGAAACCGACAATTGGGTTTGGCCTCGTCATTCGGTAGATTTTTGTATGTTTAGAGTATATTGTGCTCCAGATGGTTCTCCTGCTGATTATTCTGAAAATAATATTCCTTTTACTCCTAAAAAATATCTTACAATTAATGCGTCAGGTGTTAAAGAAGGTGATTTTTCAATGATAATAGGTTTTCCTGGTGAAACTTATCGTCATAATTCTGTAGCCGAAATAAACCAAACAATCAATTGCGACAATAAATGTTGTATCGAAGCATTAGACTTGGTTTTAAAACAAATGAAAAATTTTATGGATAAAAATGATACTATTAGAATTCAATACGCTTCTAAATATGCTACATTATATAATACTTACAAATATTCTGTAGGTTGCAATAAGTGTTTTGAAACAAAAAATATTATTGAAAACAAAACTCAATTAGAAAACGAACTTACAAAATGGATAAATGATAATAACAAAACAGAATATAAAAACATAGTAAACTCACTAAAAAAAGATTATAAAAAAGATTATAAAAATAATTTTTACTATTGCAATTGGGTATACTCATTATATATGGGTTGTGAATTTATAGAATTTGGTCATTCATTGTATGATTATTATTATAACCTTTTATTAAATAATCAAACAGAAATAGATAAATCAATTCAAAAGTTAAAAACTAAATATCATAATTACTTTAATAATTATAATAAAAAAGTAGATTATGAAATATCATCAAAAATGCTAAATTATTATTTCAACAAAGTACCCAAAAAATATTGGCCTAAAGGAATATCAAATGTACCAGAATTTTATGATGATTTAAAAACAAGGATAAATAATTCAATATTAACAGATGAAAAAAGCTTTAATAATATATTAGAACATCCATCGTATATAGCATTTCAACAAGATAAACTATTTGACTTATCCAAAGAAATATTATACGCAACAACTAAAATGTATAATAGTGATAAATTTGATGCAAATTTTGAATATCATAAATATTTATATACCAAAGCCAAACAGGAAATGTTGTTGTCAAAAAATCCAGACACATTATTATATTATGATGCCAATAGCACCATGCGATTAACCTACGGAAAGGTTTGTGGTTATAAATATAATAATAAAGATATGGGCTGGTATACAACATTTGACTCTTTTATAAATAAAAAAAATAATAATGATAAAGAGTTTTATGTATCAGAAAAATTAGAAAACTTATATTTATCAAAAGATTATGGACAATATTCCGAACCAGATGGAACAATAAGAGTATGTTATTTAACAGATAATGACATAACAGGCGGAAATAGCGGAAGTGGATGTTTAAATGCTAATGGGCAATTAGTAGGATTAGCATTTGATGGCAATTGGGAAGCCATGAGTTCAGATTATATGTTTGAACCAGAAATCACACGTACAATTTGTGTAGATATAAGATTTATATTATTTATAATAGATAAATATTCAAAAGCAGACAATATATTAAACGAATTAACAATTGTTTGGAACTAAAACAATAGATTTATGCTAACAGATTTTCTTCCTACAACCAAAAAAGAATGTGAACTACGAGGCTGGGATACATTAGATGTAATTCTATTTTCAGGAGATGCTTATGTAGATCATCCATCATTTGGAGCAGCAGTAATTGGTAGAGTTCTTGAGTCGGCAGGATATAAAGTTGCAATTGTGCCACAACCAGATTGGCATGGTGATTATCGAGATTTTAAAAAATTAGGCAAACCAAATCTATTTTTTGGAATATCACCAGGAGCAATGGACTCAATGATAAATAAATATACAGCCAACAAACGTTTACGTTCCGAAGATGCCTATTCTCCAGATGGTCGTATAGATTGTCGTCCAGAATATCCATCTATTGTGTATAGCAATATATTACGAGATTTATTTCCTGATACACCAATTGTTTTAGGAGGAATAGAAGCATCTTTACGACGTGTTACTCATTATGATTATTGGCAAGATAAACTTAGAAAATGTATTCTATGTGATTGTGGTGCAGATATTATTAGTTATGGAATGGGTGAAAAAACAATCATTGCCATTGCCAACGCATTAAACGAAGGAAAATCTATTTACGAGTTAAGAGACATTCCTCAAATCACTTATCTGTGCAACAAAGATGAAATACCTGGAGGAATAACAGAAAACGATATTGTTTTACATTCACACGAAGAATGTTTAAAAGATAAAAAAGCAGAAGCAGAAAACTATCGACATATAGAAGAAGAGTCAAACAAAATGCACGCACAACGATTAATTCAAGGAGTTGATGGACGATATGTAGTTGTAAATCCACCATATCCACCAATGACAACAGAAGAAATCGACAAATCGTTTGACTTGCCATATCAACGAGTACCACATCCAAAATATAAGGATAAAAGAATACCAGCCTATGATATGATAAAATTTTCGGTAAATCTTCATCGTGGCTGTTTTGGAGGATGTGCATTTTGTACAATTTCGGCTCATCAAGGAAAATTTATTGCTTGTCGTTCTAAAGAAAGCATTTTAAAAGAAGTGAAAGAAGTTGCAAAACTTCCCGATTTTAAAGGATATTTATCTGATCTTGGTGGACCATCAGCAAATATGTATGGAATGCACGGCAAAAATCTAAAAACATGTTCTGTATGTAAAAAACCATCATGTATTCATCCCAAAGTATGTCCCAATTTAAACACCGACCATTCAAAACTTTTGGATATATATCATGCAGTGGATGCGTTACCAGAAATCAAAAAAAGTTTTATAGGTTCGGGTGTTCGTTACGATTTATTGTTGCATCATAGCGATGATAATCATATCAACGAAGTGGCACGTAAATATATGCACGAATTGATTGCAAAACATGTTAGTGGACGTTTAAAAGTTGCCCCAGAACATACATCCGACAATGTATTAATGTTGATGCGTAAACCATCATTCCAATTATTTTATGATTTCAAAAAGATTTTTGATAAAGTAAATCAAGAAGAAGGATTACGACAACAATTAATACCATATTTTATATCGTCACACCCTGGCTGTACCGAAAAAGATATGTCGCAACTTGCTGAAGTTACCAAAAAAATGGGTTATCAACTAGAACAAGTGCAAGATTTTACGCCTACACCAATGACAATAGCAACAGAAACATGGTATACTGGCTTAGATCCTTACACTTTAAAGCCTGTTTTTTCTGCCAAAACACCTAAAGAAAAACTTGCACAACGTCAATATTTCTTTTGGTACAAAGATGAAACAAACAATTATCATTCAGGTAATAAGAATAATGACGGGAAAGGTAATTTCTTTAACAATAAAAAAGGAAACACCTTTAAAGCATTCAATAAATATCAAAACAAAGGCAAAAAATTCCCACCAAATAAAAAGTAATTTTGAAAAAGCTGTAATATTTTGTATTACAGCTTTTTTTTTGTGATGTATCTTTTATAAAAGATAAAACCATAGCAAATCTATCTTATATAGAAGATAAAAATATGGTGATTTTATCTTTTATAAAAGATAATTTATTATATTTGTAAAAATTATTATGCTGTGAATTAACGCTTAATTTATAGATAATTTTATTCAAAATACGAATTTTATTTATTGACTAAATAAATAAAATTTCACATTTTTGAAAATGTTATCACTACAATTAACATATTTGTAAACCATTAAAATATATTAAAAAAGAGAAGATATAAAAAGAAACATGACGCAATGTCTAGAAGATATTTATACCATAGTATAAAACTTCAGTAATTATAGTTAACTTTATTTTATTAACCTTGCGTTATTGTTCAATAACATATTAGAACTTTGTAGTTCTTGTTCTCATCCTAAAAATCACCGCCAAATCGATTTTACCTAAGAGAACAAGTAATGAAGGTTCACGTCTATTTAGGCGTGGACTGTTCATGCTTTATCTTTAGGTATGAGGGTTTGCTTGGCGGTGAACCATTAGGGTGGATAAAGTTTTGAACAGTTCCGCCTATTTTTTTTATATGAAAAGATTATAAATAATAAAGAAAATGATAGAAGAAAAATATGAAATAAATAAAGAACAAGTAGAAAAAATATTAAAAACTCTTCAAGAATTAGAATTTGAAACATTGCATTTAACCACAGGAAATATATCACATCAAAGAGGTAATATTTTAAATGGGATAAGATATTTAATTAATTTATTTTCAGCAAAAACGAATTAAGTAAAAAGTAATAATTAAAACTAAACAATAAGTTAAGAGAAATATCTCAACCTTTTTTAATGTATTTTGTATATCAATAAAATAATTGATATATTTGCAAAAATAGAAATCTAAAAGTTATGGCAAGAGTTGTAAATCCTATCTACGATACAGTATTTAAATATATAATGCAAGACCCACGCGTAGCAAAAGTCTTGATTGGTAATATTTTGAATACCAAAATTGTTGATATTTCAATGAACAATAATGAATATTCTACAACTCTACCAAACGGAAAACATATATTTAAATTAGATTTTTCTGCTACAATTCTGAATAAAGAAAATCAAAAGCAATTAGTACATATTGAAGTTCAAAAAGCCTTAGAAAGTGGTGAAATAATGCGCTTTAGAGAATATCTTGGTGCATTATATATGGATAATACCAAATGTGATAAAGAAATAATTCCTACATATAAAGGAAAAACCAAAGAAATATCACATCCATATCCAATACATTCAATATATATTTTGGGACACGAACTTGGTGATGGGTTGAAATATTCGGTAATGAAAGGTGAAAATGTATTTTTTGACCAACAAGGAAACGTTATAAACGTACCAGAAAACAATGATTATATCAAAGGATTAACACATAAAATCACCTTTGTGATAGCTCCATTAACAAAAAATAATGTTAAAACACATTTAGATAGGTTATTAACCATTTTTTGCGAATGTAACCCTCAAGATCCCAAACAAGAAATAGAAATTGACGAATATTTTGATGACTCGGAAGACTATAAAATTTTGATAAAAGCACTTCAAAAAGCATCTGGAGATAAACAATTACAAGGCAATTTAAGCTTAGAACAACATGCTTGGAAAAATTTTATTGACTTAGAAAATGAAAATAATGATTTAAAAGATATAATTAATGAGCAAAACAAGCAATTAGTTAATTCAATTAAAATAATGATAGAATTGGGGTTATCAATTAATGAAATTTCAAAAAGACTTAATAAATCGATTGAAGAAATTAATACTTTAATTCAATAAAAAAAGGTTGAGATTTTAGTTCTCAACCTTTTTTAATTTTAGTAATTTTCAGCATTAACTTCAAAATAAGCTTGAGGATGGTTGCAAACAGGGCAAACATCTGGAGCTTTTGTACCAACAATAATATGTCCACAATTACGACATTCCCAAACTTTAACTTCACATTTTTCAAAAACTTTAGAAGTTTCAATGTTTTTTAGAAGAGCACGATAACGTTCTTCATGATGTTTTTCAATAGCAGCTACAGCTCTAAATTTTTCAGCTAATTCTTTAAAGCCTTCAGCTTCAGCAGTTTTAGCAAAATCATCATACATATCAGTCCATTCAAAATTTTCACCATCAGCAGCAGCTGCAAGATTTTCTGCAGTAGTGCCAATTCCGTTTAATTCTTTAAACCAAAGTTTTGCATGTTCTTTTTCGTTATCAGCTGTCTTTAAAAACAATGCTGCAATTTGTTCAAAACCATCTTTTTTAGCTTTTGAAGCAAAATAAGTGTATTTGTTTCTTGCTTGTGACTCGCCAGCAAAAGCTGCTTGTAAATTCTTTTCTGTTTGTGTTCCTGTGTATTTAGTATTCATTTTATTTATAAATTTTATTGATATTATTTATTAGTATTCAGTAATAAGAATTTATTGGTTCTTTATTATTTTATTTATTACCATTATCTTCTGAAAATTCAGTTTTTTCAGCGCCACACAATGGACATACATAATCTTCGGGAAGTTCTGAAAATGGTATTTCTTCTTTTTCATCATCGTAGACGTATCCACAAATTTCGCAAATATATTTCATAATTTCAAGTTTTTATAATGTTATTAAATTATTTATTTCTGTAATTAAAATCGATTTGGGTTGAGAACCTACTAATTCGTAAGGCTGTTTATTTTTAGGACAAAATAATAAAGTAGGAACACTTCTAATATTAAATAATTCACACAATTCGTATTCTTGATCAATATCTATTTTATAAATATCCAATTTGTCTTGATATTCAATAGATAATTGTTCTAATACAGGAGACAACATTTTACAAGGTCCGCACCATGTTGCAAAAAAATCAATAATTGCAGGTTTATCACCTAAAAAATTCCATTCTCTAGGTAATTGCTCAAAATTCCACACTTTTTGTATGAAATCTGATTTTGAAATGTGTTTTACTGTCATTTTTTTTACTTGTTTAAATTTATAATGCAAAAATAATTGGATAAAACATATAAGTCAAATAGAATATTTTTATATTTGTATCAATAAAATCGATATCAATGACACTACAACAAATGGAATATATTTTGGCGGTAGATAAATATCGTCATTTTGTAAAAGCTTCTGAATATTGCAAAGTTACACAATCAACATTAAGTATGATGATAAAAAAAATGGAAGAAGAATTAGACACAATCATTTTTGATCGTAATTCTCATCCAATAAAACCAACCGAAGCTGGTGAAAAAATTATATCTCAAATAAAAATAATTCTCTATAATACTCAACAACTTAAAGAGATAACCAAATCAGAACGAATGCAAGCATTTGGTGATATAAATATAGGAGTTATTCCAACAGTTGCCCCATACATTATACCTCAATTTTTTGTTTTGATGCAAAAAAATAGTCCAAACATTCATCCTCATGTTTTTGAATTACAAACAAGTCAAATAATTGAAAAACTAAAACTTGCCGAACTTGATATGGCAATTCTTGCAACTCCTTTAATGATTGACGAATTGTTAGAAATACCTTTGTATTATGAAAAATTTGTTTTTTATGTTTCTCCAAATGAACAAATTTATAATTGTAAAGAAATCAATAGCAAAGAACTTCCATCAAAGCATCTTTGGATGTTGAAAGAAGGTCATTGTTTAAGAAATCAAGTTTTAAATCTATGCGAAAAAGTGTCTGATTATGATGCTATTTACGAAGCTGGAAGTATTGATACTTTAGTAAAAATTGTTGATGCAAATGGTGGATATACAGTAATTCCAGAACTTCATGTAGATCTTTTACAAAAAAATCAACAAAAAAATATTCGTCCATTAGTTAATCCAGCACCTGTAAGAGAAATTTCGTTAGTGGTTCGTAAAGATTATGTAAAAGAACGAATTTTAAACGAAATTGCTTCTAATATCAAGCAAATTATTCCCGAACAGATGATTGACTCTCGATTAAAAAAATTTACTATAAAACTATAAAAAGATATTGAAGTTTTATAATATTAGCACCTTATTGAAATATTAGTAATGAAGAGAGTTACCTGTAGTATAAATATTAAAATAAAAAAATCGAATAAATTGAACATCTAAAACATTTTTCAATTTATTCGATTTTTATAAAATTATTTAACTTTCAATAATTTCACATTTTCAGCGTAATCTTTTGCTCCAAAAACATAACTTCCAGCAACTAAAACATCAACACCTGCATCAGCAAGTTGTTTTGCGTTTAAATTGTCAACACCTCCATCTACTTCAATTAATGCCGACGAATTACGTTTTAAGATTAAATCTTTACAACGCATTATTTTAGAATAAGAATTTTCAATAAATTTTTGACCTCCAAAACCAGGATTGACAGTCATTATCAAAACTAAATCAAGATCTTGAATAATTTCTTCTAACAATGAAATAGGAGTAGCAGGATTTAAAGCCACACCAGCTTTAACTCCAGCATTTTTAATTTGCCAAACAGCACGATGAAGGTGATTTTCGGCTTCGTAGTGAATTGTTAAAATATCAGCACCTGCATCTATATATCGTTGTGCATAATTTTGAGGATTAACCATCATTAAATGAACATCTAAAGGTAATTTAGCATGTTTTTTTACAGCTTTTACTATTGGTAATCCGAACGACATATTTGGAACAAAAACACCATCCATAATGTCAACGTGTATCCAATCTGCACCACAAGTGTTAATCTTTTCTATTTCAGTTTGAATATTTGCGTGGTCGGCTGACAAAATTGACGGCGAAACCAAAATGTTTTGTGTTTTCATAATGCGTTTCTAAATTTTTGTGCAAATTTACAAACAAATTATATTTTGAATAAATTTTATATCAAAATCATTTCAATTTTATGAAATCTATTTTGTAACTTTACGAATTATTATTAGTAACAAATTAATAGTAATTAAACAAACTCAAAATTATGCATATAGCTATAGCGGGAAACATTGGATCTGGTAAAACAACACTTGCCAACCTACTTGCTCAACATTATGGATGGGAGCCTCATTTTGAAGATGCTGAAAACAATCCGTATCTTAATAATTTTTATGAAGATATGGAACGATGGGCGTTTAATCTTCAAATTTACTTTTTACAAAGTCGTTTAGGTGAAATTATTGATATTAGAAAATTAGGTAAAGACGTTGTTCAAGATCGTACAATTTATGAAGATGCTTATGTTTTTGCCGAAAACCTTCACGATATGAGATTATTAGACACTCGTGATTATAATAATTATTTAGGTATGTTTGAAAAAATGAGTTCGCTAATTAATCCTCCGGATCTTCTTATTTATTTAAAAGCCAATGTCTCTACACTTTTGCAACAAATAAAAAAACGTGGAAGAACTTACGAATTAGGTATTAGTCCTGAATATCTTACTCGTTTAAATGAAAAATACGATAAATGGACTTCTTCTTATAAATTAGGAAAAATTCTCGTGGTTGATATTGATAATTTAAATTTTCCTAATAATCCTAATGATTTTAAAAATCTTACAGAACAGATTGATAAAACTTTGGAAATCAATTAATAATTAAGAATTAAAAGCAAGTGTTAAGTGAAGAACTTTCTACTTGCTACTTACTACTAAAAAAATATCTATGTACAAAATTGCTTTACTCCAATTAAACCTTGATGGCAATCGTCAAACCAATATGACCAAAGCCAAAGAATATATAACAGAAGCGTCAAAAAATGGTGCTAATGTTATATGTTTACCCGAATTATATGAGGCGTTTTATTTTTGTCAACGTGAAAATCCTGATTATTTTGATTTTGCAGAACCTCAAGATGATTTATCATTTACAGAATTTTCAAAACTAGCAAAAAAATTAAACTCTGTAATTATAGTTCCATTTTTTGAAAAGCGTGACCGTGGAGTTTATCATAATAGTGCATATATGATAGATGCAGATGGTTCAAAAGCTGGAATATATCGAAAAATGCACATTCCCGACGATCCTTGTTATTACGAAAAATTTTATTTTAATCCTGGCGATTTAGGTTTTAAAGCCTTTGACAATAAATATGGACGACAAGGAATATTGATTTGTTGGGATCAGTGGTTTCCTGAAGCAGCACGATTAACAGCAATGCAAGGAGCAGAAGTTTTGTTTTATCCAACAGCGATTGGTTGGCATCCATACGAAAAAGGTGAAGAAGGCGACCGTCAACATGAAGCTTGGATCACTGTTCAACGTGGTCATGCTGTAGCTAATGGAATTTATGTTGCCTCTGTAAATCGTGTAGGATTTGAAAATCATGAACAAAACAACGAAGGAATACAATTTTGGGGAAGTTCGTTTATAGCAGGTCCACAAGGTGAAATTATTTCACAAGCATCTGACAATAAAGAGGAAATAATTTATGCAGATATAGATTTACAACGCCTTGAAAATGTTCGTAGAAATTGGCCATTTTTCCGTGATCGTCGCACCGATTTTTATGGCGGATTAACCGAAAAATGGGGAAGAGGTTAGTAATTAATAGTTACGAGTAGTGTTTTGTTGCGTGATATTCTGAGATGCAAATAGGTTGATTGGTAAGTTAATTTAATAATTATTTTGGTGGTGGACAATAAAAAAACAATTTTTTATTAAATTCAGATATACTTTATATTGAACGTTGTCTTATTTTTTTTTAAGCTATTTTCAACATAATAATACCAATTATCTTCAAGTTTTACAACCTTATATTTCAAAATTATTAATCTAACTAT
>JAKSUC010000084.1 GCA_024413595.1 Bacteroidales bacterium | reverse complement strand
TATTAAAACCACTTGTTACGTCACTTAATGTTAAAGGACTAACGCCTGTTATAAAAATTCGTTCTATTGGAGAATTATTTCCAGAAGTATGAGCTTTTAAAATATTGAAAAACAATCTAAAAAATCCATCGCCATGTGTTAATGATATATAATCATTTTCGTTGCGACTTAATAGTGAATTTGCAAAATTATCGTATTCATCAATAATTAAATAGACTTTTTGATTTGCTAATTTTGTTTGCGTTAATACATAGTCTAAAGCTATGTCACAATTTTTTATTTCGTTAAATTTTACTATTGTTTCAACAGGTAATAAATCTTTATATATATTTATAAAATATCTTAAATATTCAATAACTATATGATTAAACGACTCATAAACTTTTTCAATATTATTATCAACTTTAGAAAAATCGAATTTCATAACTAGATATGAATTTCGTTTGGGTGTGAGTTGAGAATAAACTTTTTTATCTTTGAAATAAAAATCAAATTTATCTTTATATTTAACATTGTAATAAGCATCTAATGTAGCAAGAAATAATGTTTTACCAAATCTACGTGGACGTAGAAAGGTAAAAAACGAGTCTGATTTTTCTATCATAGGTATAAAATCAGTTTTATCAACATAATAATAATTCTCGTTGACTATTCTATCATAATCAGTTATGCCGTATGGAATACTTTTTGTTGCCATCTTTCCTAATTATTTAATCTATATATTTCAAAACTTCTTTTTTATAACCTCTAACCACGCAAACAACACCACGACAGGTTATGCCTTCGTTTTGGTATTTGATATTATCTACTTTATCTTTTAAGTATTGGCGTAATTGAATTTCTGCTTTTGCTTCTTGTTCTTTTACTTCGTTGTCTGACGCATCTTTCTTTAGATATTTTAGTTCTATAACAAAAGCATATTCTGCATCAAGACGTGGTATTATTTCAATGTCGGAATATCCATGATTTTTTTCTTTCTCGGTTTCTATAACATAAAAATTCATTCTAACGCCCATCGATGCTAGAATAAATCCTTTTACAAACGACTCTGCCATTGCGTCAAAATCTCTATTCGACGACAAATCAGTCATACAAGATAAAATATAATCGATAAATTCAAGAGCTTCGCCTTCGTAAGCCATTTTACGACCTAGTATATCTAATTGATATTCGTCGCTTCGCCATGATATGCAATCTTTGTAACAATCTTTCATATATCTATAATACTGTGATTTTACAGTATAATTAGGTATTCTTAAAATTGTTGCACCTTTTTGATAACGTGCTATTGATAGCATTCCTAGATATACTAATAATGAAACCAAGTTTCTATCATCGGTTATTTCTGCAATTGAAAATTCTGTATTAATAATAGCTTCTATTTCTTCATTCATCATTATTTGTTGAATAACAGAAGCTTTATGACCAAAGTTTTTATCATAACGAATTAACATTCGCATTTTGTCATAGTCAGTAGAAATGTTTTTATCTACCATTTCTTTGGGGTATTTCCCATTATAGTTAATATATTCACTCAAGAAATACCAAAACATATCGGTATTAAAAATTCGGTCTTCTTTTAAACATTCTTCATTAAAACAATAATTATTATAATGAGGTTTTATTTTTTCAATAATTTCATCAACTGAATGTTTAAAAACTCCAGTTTCTTTTTCGTAATATTCAAGTATTTCACGAACTTCAGTTTCTGAAAATCCAACCATAGAATTAAATTTATAGTCTAAAGAGTGATTTTTACTGATATTAAAACCACTTGTTACGTCACTTAATGTTAAAGGACTAACGCCTGTTATAAATATTCGTTCTATAGGAGAATTATTTCCAGAAGTATGAGCTTTTAAAATATTGAAAAACAATCTAAAAAATCCATCGCCATGTGTTAATGATATATAATCATTTTCGTTGCGACTTAATAGTGAATTTGCAAAATTATCGTATTCATCAATAATTAAATAGACTTTTTGATTTGCTAATTTTGTTTGCGTTAATACATAGTCTAAAGCTATGTCACAATTTTTTATTTCGTTAAATTTTACTATTGTTTCAACAGGTAATAAATCTTTATATATATTTATAAAATATCTTAAATATTCAATAACTATATGATTAAACGACTCATAAACTTTTTCTATATTATTATCAACTTTTGAGAAGTCGAATTTTAATACTAAAAAAGAGCTATGTTCTTCTGTTAATTGTTGATATATTTTTTTGTCTTTGAAATATAAATCAAATTTGTCTTTATATTTAACATTATAATAAGCATCTAATGTGGCAAGTAACAATGTTTTACCAAATCTACGTGGACGTAGAAAGGTAAAAAACGAGTCTGATTGTTCTATTTTTGCTATATAATCAGTCTTATCTACATAATAATAGTTTTTGTTGACTATTCTATCATAATCTGTTATGCCGTATGGAATGCCTTTTGTTGCCATATTTTTATTCAATTAAGAATTAATAATTTTTAATTCTTCTAATTTATTATTTATGCAAATATAGATATTTCTAATTAATATTCTTTGTTTTATTTATGCAAATTTACTAATTATTGTATTAATCTAACCCGTAGGCGGCTTTAATTGATTTTAGCTCTATATGATTGCAAAAGTATCTGAGTGAAATTATGAATCCTTGATACCAAGGGCGTTTACCTCGCAGATGAAAACCTTTTTCATAGGATGGTCGGCGTGAGGAATCTGATCCTTTGGCAAGTTCCAGCGCTTCAGCATAGGGAACCACTTCCGCAACTCCTGCTTGTACTCGCAGGCTGTAAGGTTCTTGCCGGTGTTCTTGTTGAACTACTCCACAAACATCGAGCAATACTCAGCCATCTCCTCCATAGTGAAATCACCGGTGAAGGCATCGTCTTTGTAACAATAAATGCAGTAGTACCCGTTCTTGCTGCCATCAGCATTAGTACCCAGAATCTCCTCGCTGAGAGGCATTCCGCAACTCTGACAAAATTTCTGTTCCATTGTATTAATAGTTTTTAGTTTGAAATCAACGGTACAA
Organism: Bacteroidales bacterium; assembly: GCA_024413595.1. Lineage (GTDB taxonomy): Bacteria > Bacteroidota > Bacteroidia > Bacteroidales > UBA3824 > UBA3824. The sequence continues at coordinate 9,574 of JAKSUC010000084.1, read as the reverse complement.
AGGTATGGGATTTTGATAGAAAGAAGTGTATGAAAAATGGACAATTTCAAAAATGCGTTCAGCAAAAATTCACTTCTCGAAAAGCGAAAATCAGCCCTGAATTCACTTTTCGAAAAGCGAAAATTGATATGAAATTCACTTTTGGAAAGGTTTAAAATTTGTTAAATATCTTTGGTTATTAAAGATAAATGTATTACATTTGTGGGCGACAAAAACAATTACATCAATATGGAAGAACAAGATATACTGCAACTTATAAGCATTTACCACAGACGCTTGGCCAATGTGAGTCTCAAATTCAAACGATTTTTACACAACGAGATCAATTGGGATGCAAGGCTCATTGGAATTATGGGCGCAAGAGGCGTGGGCAAGACTACGCTTTTGCTACAACATATAAAGGAGACTCACAAAAACATCGACGAGGCAATATGGATTTCACTCGACAATATGTTGTTGAAAACCCACGATTTGCAGGCCGTTGTGGAATATCTCTACGTACACGGCTACACCTATATGTATTTCGACGAGGTTCACAAATATAAGGATTGGACCAATCATCTGAAAAACTTCTATGACAACTATCCTGACTTGAAGATAGTATATACAGGATCGTCAATGTTGGAGATTGACAACTCAAAAGTAGATCTCTCGCGCCGTCAGTCACTATATACACTTCCTGTAATGTCGTTCAGGGAATACTTGGAATACATTGGAACCCTGTCAGTTGCGCCTATTACATTCGAGGACTTGACACAAAACCACGTTTCGATATCAATGGACATTACAGCAAGGACCAAGATTTTGAAGCATTTCTCTGACTACATAAATTTTGGCTGTTACCCATTCTTCAAGGAAGCGGGCAGGGATTTCCATACGCAATTGTCGGCAATAGCACAATTGGTAATAGATACCGACGTTCCATCTGTTATGGATATATCGTATTCGTCGATAGAAAAGATAAAGAAACTACTGATGATTATCGCGAAAAACGTGCCTTTCGAGCCCAATATCAGCAAGTTGTGCGCATCACTCGACACCACGCGCGACAACTGTCTGAGAATGCTATATATGCTCGACAGGGCAAACATACTATCTCTGTTGACAAAGGAACTCAAAAACTACAAGCATTTGATTTCGCCTGAAAAAGTGTACCTAAACAACTCCAACCTTATGATTGCCCTTACAAGCAATCCCGACATCGGCAATCTGCGTGAGACTTTCTTTATGAATCAGTTGAAATCAAAATTCGAGTTGCAGATGCCCAAGAAAGGAGATTTCCTGATAAACGGCAAATACCTTTTCGAAATAGGAGGTCAATACAAGGGCTTCGACCAGATAAAAGACCTTCCCAATAGTTTCCTGGCAATCGACGGCCTAGAAACAGGAGTAGCCAACAGAATTCCTTTATGGATTTTTGGAATGCTATACTGACGTCCCCCAAACAAAAAAACTGCCGGCCACTTACATCAAGCAACCGGCAGTTTTCATAATCTCAGGAAAGTCCTGAAACAGAGATCCATCATTATTCGGAAACCTCAGGACCGTCGCCCTTTACGATATTAATCTGGACAACCACACCATCAGGCTTATCGAAAACAAACTCGATGGTATTGCCGTTGTCGCAAAGTTTGGAAGCCACACAGCCAACGTATTCAAGACCATCCTCATACTCATCCAAATATTTGCGATCCTTCCCTATTTTTTCAGAAAGGTCATCGGCAAAAACACTTATTTTATCAATGCCGGAATCGCCCTCATATACAGAGAACCTCTTCTCTCCATTCAGATAATAGTTGAAAGCGCCATTCTCCTCCTTGATTGTATATCCCTTTATTGCCATTGGACGAGAACCTCCAATATCGATACCCTCCTCAGTCCAATAACTGCGGAGACCTTTCTCGTCTATATAATCGGATTGACTAGGACACAAGGCCTGCTCCACAAACTTCTCGCCATCCCAAACAAAAGAAATTATTAGTGTCCGAGAAATATTTGACAATACGCTCCCAAGCCTTCTACACATACCTGGAGGGCTTTTTTTGATTATAAATTGCAAAGGGTTAATCTTTTGCCGAATAAGCTGTCCTAAATTCGAAAATCAAGTCTTGAATAATGGCAGGCTCAATTGTGTGGCATCCTCAAAAACATTGTTGCACTCTGCTTCGGGGTCTGCAAGCAGCTTGTAAAGGTTGATGTAGTACAGCATCATGGCCTTCGTAATCGTCATGATGTTCGAGAAGTATTTCTTGCCGGGACTGCTCTTCGCCTCGGCCTTCCTCTGGACTACTGTCATCAGAAGGTTGGCTATCAGTGTCACCCATATCTGGGACTTTATGCCGCCCTTTTTCTTGCCGGAAATCGGATTGCGTCTGGCCCCTTTGAGTATCGAGGAGAACAGCGTTATGGTGGTGGAGTCAATCACATGCAGCAGCCTGAGCCACTTCTGAGAACCGCTGTCCGAGATATTGGACAGGAAATTTGCGTACAGGCCATAGAGCATGGAGTAGACGTTCCCGAAGAAAGATGCGCTGCGCCTGTTGTTGGCGTCTGAGATGGTGCTTCGGCTTGGAGCCTTGCTCAACCCGGACTTCTTCAGCCTCTTTTCGTTGATACTCAAATTATTGGTGATCTCCCTCAGGGAGTCAAATCCCTTCAGCACGCCATAGAGGAGTGTGATAAGGTGGTCTATGGAGTTGAATTTCTTGGTGTATTTGTCATAGCCGCCATTGCTGATTATCGAAATGATTTCTTTGAGAGGAATCAAAGAAAAAATCTGAGAAAAGATTGTCTGTCCGAAATATTTTGTAATTTTGCCCATGGTAACATATTTTTGTTTAGAGACTCAAAGTTACCCAAAAAAAAGGGCTGCCTGATTATGGCAGCCCTATTTTTATTCGATTTTTTATTTTTCTCGGACACTAATAGAAAAGTTACAAGTTTTTTGGGTATGTACCTCTGATGCTATTTTTTTACTTCGTAACGAATGCAACAAAAAACTAAGGGAAATCATAACAAAAATCTTCTAACCTCATCCAAGGTTTCCACAATTTCGTCATAAGAAATATCTTTAGCGAAAGCATTGGTACTTGTGTAGTTAGACCAAAGATTCATTAAATATTTTTCGTTTCTGATATCCGAAATAATATCCTCTGCCTCCTGCATATCTTCCAATGATTCACGGCGTTTGGCGGTATTGGTCAAGGCTTCTCGCAGTATCTCTCGATTGATTTTGTTTTTGTATAACTTAAAGAACTTATACAAATCGTAAAAATCCCTGGCTCTTGAATTTGAAATATTTCTACGGATAATTGTCTCGTATTTCTCCGCCACAATCGTTTCCAAATTATATGCTGTGACAGGAATCTCCTCATTGTCGAAAATTGTCCTGAACGTATATTCAATGGCACGCGGAGTAATGACGTCGCCAGTTGTAATATCAAGTTTCATAGGATTGTTTATTTTCCCATAAACAGCATTGAAATGAACTCTGAAATTGCAATATTCGTCATCCTCCCTGATATGCTCTATCTTCTTGAACTGAAACAAAATGTCATCATCAACTTCTATAGCGAGCACTTCCTGAACAATTGAAGAAATAGTTTGCTCGTCCATATCAATACCTGTCACAGTGGTGTCCATATCCATAGTGGAACGCTCTGCAATACCAAGCATTGAAGAAATCAGCAAGCCTCCCTTTAGGATAAACTTTTTGGAATACTTTGAAACAGAGAGCCTCATAAGCACCCTTTCAAACAAATACATTTGCAGAATCTCTTGAGTAGACAAACCTGTCTCTAAGGCCACATTTCTAATTTTCCCTTTTAATTGCTCTGGTGTTCTCATTTTCCTAAATCATCTCAATATACATTCTCACTTTGTCCTCAAGGTTCATCACCTTGGAATATTTAAGGATTTTGCGAAAATTCTTTTGAGTGGAGAAATACTCCTTAATAGCCTGAATATAAATCTGATAATCCACTTTCGACTTATTCCTTATAATATCGAGAATAGACCTTTCCTTGTCATATACCGAAACCTCAAAACCCTGAGGCGTCGCAACCTTGGATACGCCAAGACTCCACCAATCAGCCTTAGAATAATTGAAATCTATATTGTCGAAATCCCTTTTTATCTTAGTGACATTGTAGCCCTGGGGAATTGTAACATTGAAAACCCCAGGCACACGGTCCGACATTCCCAACAGATACAAAGCCGTTGAATGTGAGAAGATTATCTTCTCGCTTCTGGATTGTATCATAGAGAATTCGTCAGGTACATTATCCTTTAGGCAATACAAACCATAACCAACCTTAAGAAGGATTTCGTCTTGAAGGTATTGTTCCACCTGATACCTGTCAAAACCGTTGTCCTTCAAAACCTTGGCCGAGACAATATAGTTATTGTCCTGAAAAACGGATAATATTTTCTGCAAAGACAATGTCATAATTTTCGCAACTTGTTCTTTAATTTTTAATATTTAAAGAACGAGACAAAAATATCAAATATTATCTAAATGTAGAAATAAATTTTTAGAAATGTCTTCTATTTTTATATCCAATTTTTGAAAATCTAACTTATACTTTAGAAATCTAAATTCTCTTCAAAAATCTAACTTATACTTTAGATTTTCAAAAATAAACCCAACAACCCCAACCAAAAGCCGAAAAAAAGTGAGTTTTGGTTGCAGTTCTCGAAACGAGTCAGAATTATTTACCAATCTTGTTTCAAGAATTCCCTTAAATGAATGTGTCGAATACCTTGATAGTTGGAATCGGTGTTCAATGGGTTCATCGAGATAAGCATTTTGGGGTGATTGTTGTTTATGGCCAAAAGATTTCCAAACTCACGTTTCTCTGTTTCCTCGGTCATTATTAAATAGGTAACTTGAATGTAAATGACTTGGTTTTCCTTTTCAGCCACAAAATCAATTTCTGTATTATACAACTGCCCTACATAAACATTCCACCCGTTGCGGAGCAAATGCATATACACCACATTCTCAATGCGTTTCTCTATATCGCCAGCATTTGTGGAATGTACAAGCATATTTCTGATACCGAGATCCTCGAAATAATATTTCTCATTGTTTTCAAGCAACGACTTGCCGTGAATGTCGTAACGATATACCCTATAGGCCAAGTAAGAATCAACGAAATACGTTAGATACGAGAGTATCAGCGGGGCCGAAACAGTCTCTCCCTGAGACTTCATAAACTTCATTATGCTATTGGGAGACAATTGCTTGCCGATATTATCGCTGACAAACTTGCCTAAATTAAGAAGGAAAGGCACATTGCGAATCTGTTCCCTCTTTACAATATCCTTAAGGACAACCGTATCATAAACACTATTGATATAATCAGAAACAAGTTTCTTGTCATCAAAGCCAATAATACGCAAGTATGGCAGGCCTCCAAACGTCAGATACTTTTCCAAAGAGGAATCAGAATCCTCCAAACTATTGAAAACCAAAAACTCCTGATAACTCAAAGAATGAATAGGAATCTCAATATATCTTGCGGAAAGTTTGGTGCTTAGGTCGCTTGACAGCATTCTTGCATTGCTACCCGTAATGATGACGTCGGTATCAGTTTTCTTTATCCAACTGCGCACAGAATGCTCAAACTCAACTATTTCTTGAACTTCATCAATAAGAATGATATTCCGTTTACCATTTTGGAATTTGCTCTCGATATAAGCATTGAGGTCGTCTGAAGTCTTAATCTTATCAAAGGAATGATCTTCCTTATCAATCAAGACAACATTATTGCCATTGAGTTCCTGTTGCCTTGCAATAAGACTCAGACACATACTTTTTCCAATGCGTCGCTGTCCAGTCAACACAATAACAAGTCCCTTTCCCAACCATTTGTTAATGGCAGTTGTATAAGTAGGCCTATCGATAATTTCCATATTCTTATTTTTAAAAACAACAGCACAAATGTAAGAAAAAATCTAACTTATACTTTAGATTTTTAAATTATTTTCAAAAATCTAACTTATACTTTAGAAATCCAAAAATCTTTCAAAAATCTAATTTATACTTTAGATTTTCAAAAACAGAGAACCGCAACCAAAACCCGAAAAATAAATGACTTTTGGTTGTGGTTCTCGAATTGCAAAATTTTACTTGCTCCCAACAAACACAAGCGCATTGGTAAGGAATTCTCGGTTGTTTGGAAACCGACGATGAAGTTCTCCTGCCTCATCTCTATACCAGGAATACGACCAGCCTCCCATATCAAGGTACAAGGCCTCTGTAATGCGCAAGGCCTGCAGGCAATCCTTATAAGCCCCATAACTTATGGGCTTTTGGGGCTCCACAACGCACAAGGCATCATCAATCTCGCACAATGCACGGAATTTATTTTGGTTAACATCATCTCTGGTAGTCTGCAACAACAATCCATTATGGATAATCATCTCCTGAGCAACCCCCATTCCCTTGCCACGTGCGGCCAAATCAAGTTCGTGGATGTAATGCAAGTAAAGAAAATAGTAATGCCCATTGTAATATACAAAAGCGCCTGTATTTCTCTCACAAGGATAGCCATTGTATCTAACTCCATCGGATACGTGATCGCCTGCAATTAATTTGTGGTTGAACCCTTTCTCGTAGCCCTTGCCGGTGAATGCTCCAGCCACGCAATAAAAATACTCGTTATTATACGCGCCGTTAGGGACATCCTTGCCACATAGCAATTCTATCTTGTCGTAATGTGGCTTATATATACATAGGAACAGAATTGACAATTGTATCAATCAACTCAACATATCCGCTTGAAGGTTTTGTTACTGACACGAAATCCATTTCAGTTGGGACTTCCTTCTTAGCATCAGGTATCTCAACTTTGGAAACACTCTCGGTCTTGTAGATATTAACTCCAAGCAAAACTATAAGCACAAATAATGATATAAATGCGACTATTTCCTTTATCTTCATTTTATGTATTGTCTAAGATTATTGATATCCTCGGCGAAATTCAAATTGGCGTGAGTATCGTCGAGACCTGCCGAGGTTATTCCTATCACCTCGCCATATTCGTTGATGAGCGCTCCGCCACTGCTTCCTGTGTATCTATCAAAATATTTTTTTTAATAAAAAAAAATCGGATGTGAATTATATCACATCCGATTATAAGTAAATAAATAAATAATAATGTGTTAATTATTAATTGTTACTTGTGTTATCTTTTCCTTCACCATCTTTACCATTTTTTTTGTTTTTGCGATGAGTGTCAGAAATTGTTTTTCCTGTTCCTACTTCCAAGAATATAGCGTCTATCAATGCTATAAACTCTAAATCTTCTCCTGCTTTTTCTGCTGTTTTTATTGCTGATACAAATGTGGATACTGATTTATAGAGGTTATTTTTCATTTCTGATAGTTTGCTTGAATTTTCTGTATCTTCGTTCAAAGAATTTTTGTATTCATTGTCGTATTCTATCAATGTTGATTCTAATTCTTGAACAAATTCATACATATTGCAATATTCTAAATCTTCTTTTTTTATTGAAGACAAACTAGCACTCTTAACGCGAATGTTGGTTAATGTTTCAGGATTGCTTGTTTTAAAAACACTTGTTATTTTTGTTGTTATTTGCAATACTGTTTCACATGTTGTTACCTTGCGTACGTCTTTTGATCTTTTTAAGCCTTGAGCTATTTTATAAAGTGAGTCGTATGAGTCTTTCCACTTTGCAAAATATTTATCATTCATCTTTAGCTCTTTTTGCTTTTTAATTTCGCCTTCTGCTTTGGTGTAATTGTCTACATCGTTTATTACACAACTTTGTTTTCCTTTGATATAGTCTGTTTTGGCGCAGCCATCTACATTTTTTATTTTACTTGCTATATCTACAAGTAATGAACGTTTCATTTTTGGTGTTAGCACTACATTGTGCTGACTAAATTTTGACATAATGCTTTCTATTTTTTTATTATTTATTTATTTATTTTTTTTACTTTATGTTGTAAACTTACAAAATAAAATTTGATATGTCAAGTACTTTTTTTCTTTTTATTATATTTTATTTCAATTAGATTAGTTTACATTTCTATATGCCCGTGTTTACATATTTACACTTTCTTTGTAAAGAATATTTGTAGATATTGTAATGATTTTATATTTAGATGTTTATGCTTGGTCGCGATATTTTACATTTGTAGACTTTTTTATTTTATCACTATTGGTGGACGGCTTTTTGGGTTGATTATTTTTTTGAATTTTTTTATATTTTTTTTTGTTTTCGCTTTATTTTTTCCTTTTAATATTTCCTTTTTCTAGATTTTAGAAATTTTGTTATTCTTAATTTTTTTCGAGATTTTAATTTTTTTTAATTTTTAGTTTTATTTTTATATATCTTTTATAATAGCTATTTCTATGATTTTAATTTTTATAAATAGATTTTCATTATTTTTGTTTTTAATCTAGTTATAATTATAATTGATTAGAATATATTATATTATTATATTGATTTTTAGTAATAATATTTTTTTATATATCTATTTCGTAAGAAAATTTAATATCCTATATTTTAGTAAGTTAATACTATTTTGTTTTATTCTAGTTGTTCAACTTTTAATAATTAATCTTATTTATAAAATTCTTACTTATTGTAATTTAGAAATATTAATAGTTATTATGTTTTTAGCTAGTAGGGGATAGGTGATTAGATTATAATGTTGAAAATTCAATTAATTAAAATTATGTTTTGTGACATTAATTTACGAATATCAATATATGGATAATTTATGATTTTATATTATGTTTTACATATTAGTAAGGCGAATTTATTATCGATTACATTTTTATTATATACAACTTACTGATATTACTAATATTGATATTATAATTTACATTCCTGTAATTTCTATTTTATAACTTTCTCTATTTTAATTATATATCAACAACTAATAATTAATATCTTGCTGCTGTTTTTCTTTATTTAATATACTATCTTTTATAAATTAATATCAATGATTACTATTCAAGCAGGTGGTTTGTTTATAAAATATATTAATTTAAAATATAAGTAGTTGGATATTTTATTATATGTATAAAACTTTACAGTCGTGTTTATTGAATTTTTATATAGCTAATATATTTTAATGATATTTATTTTTATAATTCAAAATTATATGTTAAATTCTATAATTCAAGTAGTTTGAAAATATTATTGTATAATAAAGTTTATCTTCTAGCTGTTTATATTGATAATAATTGTTTACAATACTTGTTTTTCATTAACTGAAATTGATTTATTAAGTCTTAACTTGTTAAATTCAATAAATAAGTTTATTATAATGTATTTTATATTTAGATTAGCAATGTTATTCTTTATTTTCGTGCTAATTTTATAATACTATTAATAAATTATTGTTGCTTGAAAATATAAAAACAAATTAAAATAACCCGTTGGCGGAATTAATTGTTTTTCATTTTCTAAGAGAGAGAAATCTATAATTAATTCCGTCAACGGGTATGTATTATAGTTACGCACCTTCGGTGCTAGTGTTGTGTTGGGGTAGTATTTACCGTAAGCTACGCATACGGTTAACAAAGTTACGC
>JAKSUC010000083.1 GCA_024413595.1 Bacteroidales bacterium | reverse complement strand
GACGCAACCCTCTCAAGGTTGAATCAAGGGTTCGATTCCCTTTGGGGTCACCAAACAAAACATTTCGCCCAAATGATATATGTAGATTCTAATAGCTTTGCTATTAAAGTAGACATAGGGGCGTACAATATAGTCAATCAGCGGGTTCAAACCTGGTTTAGAAGGACTAATTCAAGAAGAAACGGTATTACTTCAGAGTGATACCTTTTTCTTTGACATATGAAAAAATAAATTAAAAAACATATATAAGCAAACATATCTCTGATATAATTTCTATATCTATTATTCAATCTTAATGGAGTTTGATTATGAGAATTATTCAAGACATTAGTGAAGCTGAAAAAAAGTTATTATTAAAACAATTATACGAATCATTCGAAACAGGATTTGATTTTGAAGAATTTCTTAAACCATTTTTAGAGTCTTTAGGTTTGACTGAAGTGGTAGTTACAAAAAAGACCGGAGATGGTGGGGTCGATTTGCTTGGTATTAAACCAGGATTAGATGGTTTAGATGGAAATGATGCTGTTCAATATAAAGTTCAAGCAAAAAGAAACAATCCTAATTCAATAATTCAACCCGAAAAAATTGATGCATTAAGAGGAAATTTGAATTTTAACCAAAAAGGTTTATTTATAACAACGGCACGTGTTTCTGATAAAGCAAAATTAGATGCAAAAATTAAAGACTTATCAAAGCCTGTAATTGTTATTGATGGAATGGAATTAATAGAGATTTGCATTCAAAATCAAATAGGTTGCGCCTATAAACCTATTTTTAGTAAGGAAGCTTTGGCAGACTTTTTAAATAACGAAGCAAAACAAATTGATGAAATTGATAAATCCATAGATAAAACTAATTGGATCTCAAAAATGATCACTTCAAATGATATACGAGCAAAAATAATTTCTATTCCTTCTACAATCGTTTTAAAAATTTCAAATAATGAAACAAAACATGATATTAACGCAGTAATTAATAACAAAAAATATACAGTTTCATTTAATCCTTCTAGAAATTATCTTGGTTCAGTAACCTCCATTTTAAAAGAACATGATTTAATTTCTGAAGATGGCTCATTTAAAGAAAAGAAAGCACTTTGGTCAATTAGTGATGATGGGAAAACCATTTACATCAATCTTTAAAATTAACTAAATATCATCAAAATTAATAAATAATTCGTGATAGAAGAAAAGATATTATCTTTTCATTTTGTTTTTTGCTTGTTAAAAAAGTTTTTAACTTTTTGTCCTTATGGATCTTTAAATGCAATTCAGTTATAATCATTTCTTAGAAATGACTAATTTTCCAGAAAATATTCAGATTCTAAATGTATTAGACGGTGATTTTAAATTTCATCATTTACTCTTGACTAGGTTGATATCTAATTTTTCAGACAAGAAAATTGGCAAGAACGAAATCATATCTTTTTTTGGAAAAAATAACGGTCTTGGAAAAATTGTTGCTGATAAAGTGGAGCATTTAGATCGCAGTTATTTTTCGGTTTACTGTCTATTATTTTTTGGCGTTAATGAGTTTACAATTGCAAAAATTAGAGAAAACTACAAAACAATTGAAGAAATCAAAAGTGATACAAATTTTAATTTAGATAAATCGATTCACGATGATGTTGTGGCAAAAATTGAAACAGCGATTGATTTTTTGATAAAAGGGTGTAAATCTCCTTTAAGAGAGCAAATTTTAAATATAATTATTGATAAACAGCCAATTCAAAATAATGAATTAAAAGAGTTAATTTTTAATGATAATCCAAACTTAGATTCACAATATTTGGACTCATTTTTAAACAAGCTAATTGAAGAAAAAACTATTTTCTTATCCGTTGATGGATATAAAATGCAATTAATCAGTATTGAGAAATATTTAGAACATAAAACTTCAAGATATGAAGTGATATTAAAGCAAAAGTTAAATGGTAAAACCTTACAGCAAATCGCTGATATTGAAAATGTGTCTAGACAAAGAATAGAACAAATAATTATCAGCACAATTAGCAAACTCCCAAAATTTGCTGATGAAGATAAAGCCAAATCAATTCTTTCAATTTATTCTCTAGACGATAGTGATCTTGAATTTATTGGCATAAGTAAAATGTTAAGTGCTTATGTCAAAGTAAAATATTCTTGTAATCCTCGAAAAAGTATTATCGACTTCTTAAGTGACTTTAATTTATCAAATTCTGAAAACGGATTATCAATACTCACCAAGCACAATATTCCAGTAGTTTATGGGAAGATTTTTGATTTTGATTTCTTTTCAATTTTTAATGAATATTGTGAACACAATTCGATATATAATTTTGAATTTAAAAAATTAGCACCAATTTTCAATGAATTTTTACAAACATTAAATGTAAAAACTGACAAGTTGCAAATTAATGAGAGCAATTTACCTTCCTTGATTAGAAAATTAGACTCCTCGGATTTATTTATTAATGTTGACCACGATAGATTTATAAGGATCGTTATTGATGAATTAAATTCAGATTTTCTTGAATCGTTAAAAGAGTACTTAGAAAGTTTACAGGGATACGGCTCTATCTTACATTTTTTTGAAAATAATAGAGTTATGTGTTTGGAAAACCATGTGCAAGATGAGCTTGAATTATTCGCACTAGCAAAAACTTTATTTGAACAAGAGTTTAAAGAACGAATTGAATTTATTAGAAATCCTTGTTTGATGAAGAAGGGAATTAATAAAGAACAATTTTTAGAGAATTTAATTCTTGATCTATCTTTGCCTTGTACCGTTGATGATTATTTAAATTATGTCCACGAGGTTACAGGTCTTAATCAAACAACTGTTTATGCCAATTTTCAAAAAATGATTTCTAAGTATAAAAATAAGGATGGATTAATTTCGCTAGACGACGACTTATCAAGCGAAGACGAAAGTATTCTTAAAGAGTTGCTTGAAAATAAGGAATGCATCGGATTCAATTATTTTAAAAATTTAATCGACATTAAGCATCTCAATCCTTTGTTCTTGAACTACAACGTTTTAAGAAAATTTGGATATACAAAAACTGATGTTTGTATCTTTAAATCTGAATTTGGTTCAAAAATGAATGCCGTAAAAGAAATTTTAGAAAAAAGCGCGCCTTTCTTAAGTGAAAACGAACTAAATAAAATTGCCAATGTCGAATATTTCTATTATCGATATTCCGAAATTGCACAAGAGTCTTATTGTTTGAAAATTGGGAATTCTAATTATTTAAATTTAGTTGCAAGAAAACAATGCGATATAGTTAAACAATTAAAAGAAGACTTGCTTGATATATGTGTTGATGAAAAATTCTATACCTTAGATAATTTTATGAATCAATCAACATATGACGAGTTGTTAAATAGAAATGAAAGTTACAAAGAATTACTTTATTCTTTTAATTCTCGTGAAATTCTCAAAAATGTAATTTCGACAGAAAAAAGATTTAATTATATTAACACTCGTAATTCCTTTATTTTTTCGGAATCAGAATTATCTTTAAAAATTATTATTACAAGAATTATGGAAGAAAATTCTATTTTGATGTTAACTGAATTACACGAAATTCTATACAATGAATATGGAATAGATAATGTATTTAGAAACAACAATCTTGCAGATATGGGATTCTATTGCCCGCCATCATCTGAGAAGATTTATTTAAATATTGAGTATTTTAATTTAGAAATGGAGGAAATTTTAAATGAAAATTCTTAATCTTAATGAAAATGAAAACCTTGTTGATTGGGGAATAAAAAGAACCTCAAAACAAAAAGGAATCACTTGGAAACAAGGACTTCAAAATTATGATGTTTTTCGTATTCCAGTAGACATTTTAGTTTATAACTCAACTAATGGCAGAATGTTTATGGAAGCTAAGAAATTTGAAAGTGAACAAAATGTTTCTTTAGATGAATTAAAAGTGTCTGATCCTGAAAGATATAATGATGAAGTTGAGAACTTAATTTGGAGTACAAACGAAGAAAGAAATAACTATACAAAAAAAGAAATTGAGAAATTCGGGCAATTAGAACCTGGCGTAGTTCTTGATGATGGAACTGTAATTGACGGCAATAGACGTTTTACATGTCTTAGAAGATTACATAGAGAACATCCGACAGATGAACGATTCGCTTATTTTGATGCGGCTTTAATAAAGGTCGACGGTAAGAAAATAACTCATAAAATTCTCAAAGAATACGAATTAAAAGTTCAATTTGGTGCTGACGAAAAAGTTGGATACAACGTAATCAATATGAACATGAGCATTTATGATCTTATTGAGAAAAGCGATACAAAAGATTTTGATTACACCAGTGTTGCTGAATTAGTAAATAAAACACCTGGTGAAATTGCAAAAATTTGCAAAACATGTGAATTGGTTGATGAATTTTTGGAATACATTAAAAAACCTGGTGAATATAAAATTGCCGAGGAAATGAAAATTTATTGGCCATTAGAACCATTAGTCACATATTTTGATAACGAAGGTAAAAATTTAACTGAAATTGAAAAATTAGAAAGAAAACATTTATTTTTTGATTACCTTTTAACTTTAAATGTTTCTTTAATCACACAAAATTTACGTGATGGATTAATTAAAAAAGTTTTTAAAGATGCTGATGAAACTAAAGAATTAATTAAAGAACACAAAGAAACAATTGGTGACAAAATACATGAAGTAATCGAAAAGTCAGAAGATACAGATGAACTTGTTAGCTCAATTAATAAATTAAAAAATACTAATGAAGCTAATGACGACCAAGATCATTATGAAAAGAAAGTTCATAAGCAAGTTGCAAAGAACCAAATGGATATTCCTTTAAAGGAATGTCAAGCAGCTTTAAAATCACTAAACAATGTAAATGTTAAGCCTTTAATTAACGCATCGAATACTATTGCACAAAAGAAGTTGGCTGAAGTAAGAGCCGAACTTGATAAAGTAATTAAAAAGGCAAACGAAATTATTGCGGAAATCAAATAATGAATTGCGATTTATCGAAATACACATTTAAAAGCATTTATTCCTCTCCCAAGGATGTAATGGAATTTTATTCAGTAGCTCTTAGAGAAGCAAAAATTTATAAAAGAGCTTCTGCTTATTTTTCTTTGGGAGCTTTTAAATATCTCGATAAATCCTTACCTGACTTCATTAAAAATGAAGGATATATGCAATTAATTTTATCTACACAATTAGATAAAGAAATTATTAATGAAATAAACAAAGGCTATGATTTAAAAACAAAAAAAGATTTTTTAAGTAAATCAAAAACGGCAGTTATTAATCAATTAGAAAAAATGTGCGAAGAAGATAGCAACGACATTTTTGCATATTTGATTGCAACTGGAAAACTTGATGTAAAACTAGCTTGTAAAACTACTGGAATCTTTCATGATAAGTTTGGTTATATTTCTGATGGAATTAATGATATGGCATATGCCGGTTCAAACAATTTCTCAGAAAACGGCATGGCTAATAACGATGAGCTTTTCCAATTAACAATCGGTTGGGATAATGCTAGTGATAGAGAAAAATCTACCATCAAGGAATTAAATACTTTATTTGATGATTTGTGGGACAACAACAAAGAAGGTGTTGTCACCATCGATATGCCAGATCCTGTAATTCAAGATTTAATTGATTCCATCGATTATGAAAAAATTAAAAAGTATAACGAGAATCCAAATTATGTTCGTTTTGACCTGGATGACAAAAATAACCCTATATTAACTTCTAGCGTAAATTTAGAAGGATTATTGACTTATAAAAACATCGGTGAATATGCAAGTTTCTGCAGAAAAGACGTTAATAAATTTAAATTCGTTTGCCTTGAAAGAGCTACAGAAATTAATGATTTAGTTAGTTTATTAAGAAAGATGTGTGATAACAATAATTTGAGCTTCTTCTTAACTAAAAGAGCTCGTGAATTTTTAGATTTGCATATTCGAGATTATAGGCAGCTGGCTTTAAAAGGAATTGATATTAAATCACCATATTTTAAAGATTCAGAAGGATTCGAATATATATTCGGAGCAATCAATTCAATATTGAAGAGGCCTCTAAAAGACATGCAGGTTGTTGCAGCTACCCACATTATTGAGATGGAAAAATCGCTTAACTTTTCTGTGCCTGGAAGCGGAAAAACAGCAACTGTTTTAGGAGCATTTGAATATTTATCTCATGTAGATTGTTTACATAAAGTAGAAAAATTATTAATTGTTGGTCCAAAAAACTGTGCAAAATCTTGGAAAGATGAATATGCCGCAGTTTCTTACGAAGCTTCTAATCATTCACCTTTGTGTTTAATTAACGAAGATACAAAATCAGAAAAAATTGATGTCTTGATGCACGATTTCTCAACCTCAAGAGTAATTATTGTTAATTATGAATTAATACCGAAAATAAAAGACGAATTACTTCAATTAATAGATGAAAAAACCATGGTTGTATTTGATGAAATCCATAGAATAAAGAAATCAGGAAGTTTAAAATACGACGCATTAAAAGAAATTGTTTTTAACACAAGATATAGAGTAGCATTAACGGGTACTCCTTTGCCTAATGGTTATATTGATTTATACAATATGATTTCTTTATTACATGACGAATATACTGCAACATATTTTAATATGTTTGAATCTTATCTTAAAAGCGATGATGCTTTTTATAGAAAATCGGGTATCCAGAATATTGAATTAAATAAAACTCTAGAACCATTTTTTATAAGAGTAAACAAAGACGATTTAAAAGTACCTCCTTGCGAACCAGATCACATTATTCGAATTGATGCAAATGAACATGAAAAAGAAATTTATAACAAAATTATTTCTGATAAATATGGAGTATTTGAAAAGAATATTAAACTTCTCGAAGTTGGATGCGTTCCATTTAAATGTTTTAAAACCATAGGTGAAGAAGATGAAGAAACCGTAAAGTTTACAATGGAAAATGTAGATGATTTTATGACAAGCAAACTTTTTAAGTTTCTTTCAGTTTTAAACGAAAATAAAAGAAAGTGTGTTGTTTGGTGTCAATTTGTTGACACAATTAATTTGGTTACAACTTTATTAAAGAAAAACGGATATAAAGCCGAAGCGATTTATGGAGAGGTTGATTCAGATGACAGAGAAAGAATTATTGATGATTTCAATTATTCAAACAATGTAGAAATAATAGTTACAAATCCTGCAACATTAGCAGAATCTGTTTCACTACACAAATCATGCCATGATGCCCATTATCTTGAGTTGAATTTCAATCTATATCAATATTTGCAATCTCGCGATAGAATTCATAGACTCGGTTTAAAAGATACCGATAAAACAAATTATTATATTTATATGAATCATTACGATTCTACGGAAAGCAAATCTATTGACTTCCATATGTATGAAGCCTTAAAGAAGAAATCACTGTTAATGAAAAAATCTATAGATAATGGTAATTTCGATTTCGAAAGCGCTAAAGGAGATTTCGAAGTATGAAACCATTTTTAAAGTGGGCAGGAGGCAAAAGGCAATTAATGCCTTTCATTTCTGAATTTATTAATAAAAATAGTGTATCAAATAAAAGGTATTTTGAACCTTTTATTGGTGGTGGTTCTGTTTTCTTTAACTTGCAATGTCCTAAAGCTACAATTTGTGATTTAAATGAAGAAATTATTAATTGTTATAATGTTATTAAAGAAAATTCTGATGAACTTATCGTCTTACTAAAAAAACATAAGAAAAATCATTGTAAAGAATATTTTTATAAAATAAGAGAGTTGGATCGTAAACCGAATATTTTTAATAAACTTACAAATGTTGAAAAAGCAGCAAGAACCATTTATTTAAATAGAACTTGTTATAATGGCTTATATCGCGTAAATTTAAGCGGTTATTTCAATACTCCATTAGGAAAATATGTAAATCCTATGATCTGCGACGAAGAAAACATAAAGGAAGTTTCCAAATTTTTAAATAAAAAAGGAATAGAAATTTTGTGCGCTGATTTTGAAAAAGCTGTCGAGAAAGCTCGCGCTGGAGATTGGGTTTATTTCGATCCTCCATACGATTATCAAACCGAGGGATTTGTTAATTATAACAAAGAAGGATTTAATCACGATGATTTAAAACGTCTTAAGAAATTGTGTGATAAATTGATTAAGAGGGGAGTAAATGTTCTTATATCCAATAATGATACAAAATTTGTAAGAGCAACATTTAAAAGTTCAAATTATCAAATCATTTATTCTACAAAAGTAATTAAAGCTAATAGAAATATTAATAGTAAAGGCGAAAAACGAAAAAAGGTAGACGAGGTACTTATTTATGGAAGAAAAGCGTAAAATACCATTTCCACAAGCGAATGATTTTAATAAAATTATTAAAATAATTCAAATTGCGGAAGAAAAGAATTTGTCCGATAATTCCTATTTATTAACATATCTAGAAATTGGGTCCGAAAGACAAATAGACTATTATTTAAGTGCATGTGAATTTTTGGGTTTAATAGACAAAAGATTATTTACTCCTTTATGTCTTGAAATTAAAGGTTTGAATTATTCGATGTTTATCAATAAAATTTGCAAAATCATTGTGTCGTCTCCGGTGTTTGGAGAAGTATTTTTTACTGAATATTTAAATGGATTAAAATTAAGCAATAAAGAAATATCCCAATTCATATCTGATGTATATTCAATAGACAACATTGAAGTTTGTAATAGAAGAGCAAGCACAGTTAGAAATTGGCTTGATTGGATTTACGAAAATAAAACAGAAAATCTAGTTCTTTGATTTTGAAAAAAGAGACATCGATATCAAACTTGACACCAATGTCTCCTTTTTTATTCTTTAATCTCTTTTTCTTTTAATGTTTTAACCATGACCTCATAAATTACGGGAATTAAAGGTTCTAAATCTTTTATCGTAAAGACTCGAGGCTTTTTCTCGTTTTGATGATTTGGAGATTCTCTAGAATCTTGTGTCACTTGATAAAACCTTCTTTTCTAAGTTGGGCTTTGCCCTTCTTAGTTAAAAGAAGATCAACTGTAACTTTCTTAAATTCATCTCTAAAGTCATCACGAGTTAGGAAGACTTCTTTCAGTTCTTCAACTGATTTATATTCTTCCAAACCTCTTTGTCTTAAAAACGCATTGATATCGATTAGATCGCTTTTATTTAATTTATTAAATGACTTAATGACAAGGGCGGTGTAGATTTCAGCGAATGTGATTTCTCTACCTAAGCAGGCAGAGATTTTAAGCAATGCTTTAGCAGCAGATAACACAAGCCATCTAGCTGTTACTTCAATGCTTGTCATATTCTTTGGACAAGTAAATAAATTTACTTCTTCACCTCTGGAAACTAACCAGTTCCATTTATCCCATGTTTTAGCTCTGTAACGTTTCCTGCTATCGTCAGGAAGTTCTTCTTTAAATTCGAATATTGATTTTAGAGTACCTATTATAAATTCGACCACACAGTTACGTTGTAATGCAAATAATAACAACAATATGTTCTCGTCAGCATTTTGATGGTAGAAACGAACTTCGTATCTAATCCAACTTTGAATGTTTAAGAAATCACCTTTATTATGTTGTTCAGCAGCTTTGTCGTAAATACATAATTGGACATGATTTCTAGTACCTATGGTACAAGAATATCCTTTATTTTTACTGTCATCGATGCGAATAGATTTTTGAAGAGAACTTGTTTGATCGGAATAAGGATCAAGCATATCATCCTTATTTTCATAAGAAGAAGTTTCTTCAATTCTTCTCATCTTAGTTGAATATTCACCTTTTCTAATCTTTTCTTTGATTTCATCAATTGTGATGTAACCAGAAAGATCATCGGTAGGAATATCAAATCTTGTGCAGACACCATGTTGAGCTTTGCATTCTTCTAAAAGTTCAATCCAACCCAAACGGTCTGATTCTGTTTTAGAGACAACATCACTATTAAAATAGTGTTTTCTATAATAGTTTTCTTCGAATGTTCGACATCCTTCACCTTTAAGTTCGATAACACATGTATCTTCGCCAAAGGCGTTTCTGGTACAATCGCCACCAAACCAGAATAGAATTCCTGGAGCAAGTTTCATAGTTACTTCATAACCATTCATGCCAGGACCTCTATATGCGTGATCGAAGTCGACATCCAATATTTCGAATATTTTATTTAAAGGTGTAAAGTCGTTACGAGTTTGTAAGTCAAATCTAAATTTAAGATAATCAATGGTAGTAGAGATTTTATAGAATGGTTCACCAGCAGGGGTGTTACTAACCCCTGCCTTATTTTTCTTATTTTCAACGCTCATTGTTATCCCATCCTTTCTAGATTATTTCGCACCAGGCATTCGCTCTTTGGAAGCGAAATAAGTCTAAGAAACGGATAAGGGAGTAAGCAATAATTGAGCGTGCTTTTAAAATAATACGCATAAAGCATACCTCCTTATTTATATTTATAAATATTAATGATGAAAGAAACCTTAATATTGAAACTTTCATCGAGTTTCCGTTTTAAAAAGGATAATTCTAAATGTTAAGAAAATTAATTCATTCTAACGTCTGGAAAGGTTAAAAACCAAACGCCTTCTAAACAGTTATTGTAGAAGAAAAAGAAACTACAACAACTATATTCAATTATGTGGTTATTTTTAGGGTTTGCAATACTTATTTTTCCGGCAAATAAAGTTATCAATATAATGATAAAAAAATCGAAAAAATTTTCATTTATAACTTTTGGTAATTAAGCATCAAAATGCCTATTTATTCTATTGTTATAAATAACAAGTGTTAGATTTTATCAAATAAGCATGTTATTATTATTAAAATTACTTATGGATACAAGAGTTAGAGAAACAATAGGCAGACGTATTAGAGAACTTCGTGAAGAAGCTAAGATGTCACAAAACGATGTTGCTAAAGATCTAAACATCTCACAAGCAGCAGTTGCTCAATATGAAAATGGCAAAAACTTTCCAGATGAAGAAAAGCTAATATATTTTGCTAGAACATTTAATTGCACATTAGATTATATTTTCGGTCTTACTGATATTAAGAGAAGAAAAGAAACTACTGTCATGCCTCACACTGAAGGAATGGAAGAAGTTGCAAAAAGAGTTTTTATTGAAATGATGAAAGGCAAGATTCCATTTGAATATGAGGTAAGAGAAATGGGCCAGGAAGCGGTTTATCCGGGCACAGAGCCTCAAAAGGACAAGAAATAGGTAAATATACTAGACGACATAATTAACGCTCTTAAATGGGCGTTTTTTATTACGATAAATTATATTTTAACTTTTTATATACTTAGAGAAAGGATAATCTCGTATTTTTATACTATGTATATAAATCGAGTTATCTTTTCTAAGAATATAATAATCACACATAATTAAAAGTTATGGACTATTAACATTTATTATGGGAAAATATTGTCCAAAGGAGGATTTCTCATGCAAACAGGTGTTATATACGCACGATATAGTTGCGAAAAACAAACTGAAAACAGTATTCTTGGACAAGTTAGAGAATGCAAAGAATTTGCTGCTCGTAACGATATTGAGATTATCGGGATTTATAAAGATGAAGCAATAAGCGGAAGAACTGCAACGAAACGTCCTTCTTTTATGCAAATGATTAAAGATGGTGAAAACCATAAATTTGATAATGTCATTGTTTGGAAAGGTGATCGTTTTTCAAGAAGTAGAGCTGATGCTGCAAAATACAAAAGTATTCTAAAGAATAAAGGTATCAGAGTTTTAAGTGCGACTGAAGCAAACATCACTGGACCAGAAGCTATTTTGATGGATGGAATAAACGAAGCTTTTGCTGAATATTTCTCTGTTGAATTAGCAGCGAAGGTGGAAAGAGGTATGACGCAAAATGCATTAGATGGAAAGTGGAATGGTGGGAAGATCGCTTTTGGATACACATTAACTCCAGATAAAAAAGTTGAGATTAATGAAGAAGAAGCAGCGGTGGTTAGAAAGGTCTTCAACATGTACATCACTAGAAATATAACAATTCCAGAAATTACAGATGAGCTAAATTCACAAGGTTTTAGGTTTAAATTTGGTAGAAAGTTATCAAAATCGGTAGTTTCTAGAATTCTAAATAACGAAAAATATTACGGAATTTATAGATTTCGTGAAGTTGTAAATAAAACATTATATCCGCCAATTATTAGTGAAAATGAATTTAATCGTGCTCAAGATAAGCTTAAAAAATTGAGGCATAGAACCGCAAATAGTAAATGTTGCATTCAAAGATATTATTTAACTGGAATTCTTAAATGTGGTGAATGTGGTGAATTCTTCTCTGGTCATTCATCAGCTTATAGAAATGTCCGATATTCAAACTATGTTTGTAATAACAGAAGGTATAAAAAAGGATGCGATATGGATCTCATCGATAAAGACCAAATTGAGAAACTTGTCGCATGTGCAGCTTATGACTTCATTATGGATTCAACAAACGAAGATGCTCTTATAGAAAGACTGATGCAATTTGGTAAAAACATAGATAATCCAGAAATTGCAGCAAAGAAAAAGAATTTGGAGAAAAGTAGAGAACGATTTCAAAACATTCAAAATGCAATTGAACATGGATGTGGTTATGAACAATTCACTGCAAGACTTCAAGAGTTAGCATCTGATATCAAACTCCAAGAGAAAGAACTTGAAGAAGATGAACAAAAATACGCGTACGTGAGTCCGGATTCAATTAGAGAGTTCTTGCGACGCACACGCGAATATCTTGTTAATACAGAGATAAGTATGGAGCAAATAATCAACCTAGTTGTTCATGAAGTACAGGTATTTAAAGACAAAACGGTAATCATAATATTCAAATATGCTAATGGTAAAACTGGAAGTTCTCTTATAAGAGAAAGTCTCTCAAGCGAGGTAAAACAGGAGGTTCACCAATTAAAAAAATAGAACTCTCTTATGAGAGTTTTTATTTTATGTTATTG
>JAKSUC010000082.1 GCA_024413595.1 Bacteroidales bacterium | reverse complement strand
TAGCCTTAATTTTTTTATCTTTAGGTCGAAAAAATTGTTTTCTCGGACACTAATAGTTTTTTTTATATAAACAAGCAAAAATGCACGAAATCGAAGTTGTAAAAATGTTGTTTTTGCACGAAATCGAGGTTATGAAAATGCCGTTTTTGCACGAAATCGAGGTTGTAGTAGCAACAATCGAGCTCGGTATTTGAGAAAAATTCCGAGTAAAATAACCATAAGTGGGTAAAAATATATAGATATGGTTATTTTATTTGTAGAGATTTTGTTATTCTTTAATCTTTTAAATCTTTCAAATCAATCAATAATCTGTCAAAATCAAAGTATTTTACTGTTCCAAATTCTCCATTTGATGAAAAATACATTTTATGAAAATCAGGTTGATTATTTTTGTCTATTTTTTTATAAAATGAAATGGTTGTTTCTGAACCATACTTTGTTTTGAGATATAAATCATAAATTTTTAAACTATCATTAATTTCTAGTGAATTGTAATATTCCGTTGCGCTATATGTAGAAAGACTTCCTAACCACATTTTTATGTTTTGTTGTGGTATAAGTTCAAATTGATTTTCATTATTTTTTACTACAAATGAGTCTACATTTAAACTTACGCTAAATGATTGATTGGGTTCTATATAGTTTTTTATTGATAGTTGTGATAAACTTTGAGCTGAAATATCTATTAATGACAAATTTTTCCAATATTCTGGTGTTGCAGTAAAATTTATACTTGGACTTTCGTTTAATCCTGGTACACCTACAACATAACATTTTGAATTGTCGCAAGAGCCTATCATTGTTGATGATGAAGGAACTGAATTGAATTTTAATGTTGTTTTTACATTTCCATTTGGTTTTAAAACTTCAATTGTATATTCAAAATCACTTTCTGAATTGTGTGTACTAAGTCCTTGAACTTCTATATCTCTCAATACATTAAAAAATGCTGATATTTTATTTTTATCGGCATAAAATAATTTTGTATCATTGATTGATACATACCAAGCAGTATCTTTTTTTAAATCAATAGTTTTATCTTTTAATTTAAGTCTAATAAATTCACAATTGTCTTCTAAAACTTGAAAATTGGGATATTCATTGCAGGCTGATAATGTTATAATTATAGCTATTAATAAAAACAAATAATTTTTCATAACTAATGTTTTGAATATTTTTTTCTACGTACAAATAGTATTGTTATTCCTATTAATGCAATAATTATTAATGGTAAAACAACATTTATAAAAGCATAAAAATTACGTTCTTTAGATGCTTTTTCTTTATCTAGAATACGAACTTTAACTTCTTTCATTCTGATTGTTAACAAATCTTCGTTGCCTGTTAAATAATTAATTGCATTAACTATAAATTCTTTGTTTCCTTTAAATGTATTTTGTGAATTTCGATCAAATCCTAGTGGATATACTTCTCCTTTTGGTGAAACTTCGTTTATTATTATATCTCCATCTGCAACAAAAATCATTTTTGAATTTTCGCTTTGAGGTTTTACTGTATAAATATTTCCACCAACATTTCGTTTTGGGCGGTCTTTATAGAGTGACTCAAATTTTCCTTCAAGCAAAACTGATATTGGTAAAAATTGTTTGTTGTATTCGTTTGGATTTTGACGAACATTTATTTCGTTAAAACCCAAACTCATTGGAACTTGAACATTCTTTGAATATTTCCCTGAACTTAGCAAAATTGTTCGTTGAATTTCTGAATTTTTACCTACTGTATCAATTGTTCCTACAAAATTACACAACAAATAACTTAAATGTTTGGTTATAGGATTTTTATCTCTACTCAAAAGTACAGGTGAATATTCCCAAGGAAATAGTTTTATTTGTGGTTGTCCATTATTTCCTGCAACAGCAAGACCAACAGGACCACATTGCAAATCTTTTATAATATCTGCATTTAAACGCACTCCGTATGTAAAAAGCATATCGTCAAGATTTATGTCTAATGGCATAACCGCTGAAATTTCTGCATTTTGTAAACTATCCATACTTGCTGTTGTTGCGTCAATTAACCATAATACGTTTCCGCCATTCATTATATATTGGTCTATAATAAATTTGTCATCTTCTGAAAATGGTTTTGTTGGTTTGGCTATAACAATTGCTTTAAAATTGTCTAAAATTCCTGGTGTTGAACTTATTTTCCCTCTTCTAATATCATAATAATCTGAAAGCTCATTACATATATCCATAACACTATATTCATCAGCTTCGCCGTGTCCTTCTATAAATGCTACTTGGGGTTTTTCTATTTGTGAAAGTCGATATATTGCATTTATTATTTCATATTCAAGTGTTTCTATACTATTAAATATATTTTGTTCGTCGCCTGGTTCAAGTTGGGGATCTTGTTTTAATAGATTAAT
This sequence comes from Bacteroidales bacterium, assembly GCA_024413595.1. Classification (GTDB taxonomy): domain Bacteria; phylum Bacteroidota; class Bacteroidia; order Bacteroidales; family UBA3824; genus UBA3824. The sequence goes on along the minus strand of JAKSUC010000082.1, from coordinate 10,909 downwards.
TCCTATTTCTTTAACTAATGTTGTATCATGGATATTTTCTCCTTCGCCAGTTTTCCCTTCTAGGGTATAACAAACTATTGCTGAAGGAAATATTAGTGTTTTGGTTTCTTTATCTTGTGTTAAATCATCAATTTCTACAGGTTTTAAGCCCATTTCTTGTAGTTGTTTATAAATTCCAAAACGAACATTTTGGTTATCATTTTCGGTTGGATTTATAAATGTGTAAGCAATTTTGTCTCCTCCATAAATTTTAAATTCGTCAAGTCGGTCTTTTATTTCGTTTTTCATTCGTTTAAAACTTACAGGTAGTTGTTCGCCTTCTAGATAAACTCTAACCATTACGCTGCCTTTCATTTCGGTAAGGTATTTTTTTGTAAAATCGGTTAGTGAATATTTTTTATCTCCTGTCATATCAATACGAACAAATATGTATGATGATATTATGTTGATAATAAAAATCAACACTATTGAAATTAGCAGTGTGCGCAATGCTTTTTTGTGACAGAGTGATTTATTTGTACTTTCCATGATTTCAATTTAATTTTATTTCCAATTTCTACTTTCAAGACGAGTTTTAGATAGTAGAATAAAAAATATAGAAGCCGAAACAAAATATATTATGTCTCTTGTGTCAATTACTCCTCTACTAATTGATTTATAATGAGCATTAATGCCAAGATTTGACAAAAATAAACCAAATTTCCCTAATGAACCAAAATTGCTTAATGCGTCGAAACCCAAATAAACAAATAGGCAAACTCCAACTGCTAGTAAAAATGCTACAATTTGATTTTCTGTTAATGACGAAGCCCATAATCCTGCTGAACAATAAACTGCTCCTAAGAAAAATAATCCGAGATATGCGCCAAATGTTTCGCCTCCGTCAATAACGGCTAGTTCTGCTCCTGACGTTTCGCTTGCGCCTACTATTCCAAGATTTAATATTGAAAAATAGTATACTAACGTTGGTAATATTGATATTGCTATCAATACTAATCCTGCAAAATATTTTGCCAATATTATTTGTAAATCGGTTATTGGTTGGGTATATAAAACATCGATTGTTCCTGATTTTTTTTCTTCTGCTAAAAGTCGCATGGTAACTGCGGGAACAAGAAATAAAAAAATCCATGGTGCTATATTAAACAGTGGATCTAGATAAGCAAATCCGCTATCTGGTATATTCATATCTCCATGAAATACCCATAATATTAATCCATTGACTAATAAAAATACCCCTACTGCTATATAGCCTGTTATGGAACTAAAAAACGCAGATAATTCTTTTTTAAATAATGAAAACATTTTTTTTTATTTCTAGTATACTATTTTAAACGTCAATTATGTCATTTGATTGCAAATTTATTGTATTATACTGAAAAAGTAAAACTTTACAAAAAAAATATTTTAATTCTATTGCTTTTATTGTATTTTTTTAATTAGTATTTTTTATAAACATAATATTATAACCAAAAATTAGTGAAATTATGAACAAATTTAAATTATTTACCTTAGTTTTTTCATTGTTATCTGTTTTTTTGTTACCTTCTTGTGTAATTGAAGTTAACGATGACGATGTAGATGCTTATTTCACAACTGAATATTCTGAATATAAAGTTGGTGAAACTATTTATTTTGATAATCATTCTCATAATGCTGATGAATGTGAATGGGATTTTGATGATGGATACCGTTCTGATGTCTATCATCCTGAACATTATTATACTCGTCCTGGTACTTATAGAGTAGAATTATGTGTTAGAAATGGGTTCCATCATAGTGATTATTCTAAAATACTTTATATTTACGAATAATTTTTTCGTTTTTTTATATCAATAAACTGCCATTTTGTTTCTATAAAATTCAGTAACATAATGATAGTTTATTGATTTTTTTTTGTATAAATTGTTCTAAAAAAAATATATGCCTTGTATAATATTTATTTTTAATTAGTTATATTACTTATTCTAAATAAATATCTAAAATGAATAAAAATGAACAAAATGAATACTAACAAATTGTGCCTATAGTAAGTATATTTGCACAGAGATAAAACATATAACACCGAAAATTTTATGAGCTTAACTAAATTGTTTTCATCATTGTTCGGATTAAAAAAAGATGTTCAATCATCTTCCGACAATAAAAGTGTTGGCGCAATGCCAAATAAAAATATTGATAAGTTATTTTCAAATAACAAAGTTGTTTCTTCTAATATAAGTGTAAAAACTTCGAAATAATTTTATTTATTTGAAATGCCTATCTTTTGATATTGTAATAATTACAATATATTATCGTGAAAATTTTTTTTATGTATTTTTGTATTTTTTTAATTGATGGTATTTAATAAAAAATCCCCTTATTTCTAAGGGGATTTTTTATTTTTATAGTTTCCTATTAATAAGTTGAACCGTGAAGTTTTCTTCTTATTTTTTCAGCTTGCCAATTGTGAACGCTTAACCAACGGCATAGTGGAATGTTTAAACTTGTATAAATGTATAAACCTCCTTTTATTCCTTCAAATTCTGCATTCCCATCGTTTACAAAGTTCATGAACATATAATTCGCATTGCAACTAAACATTCCAATGTTAAATCCTAGAACTCCTGCTACTGAAATTGAATTTATTTGATCTCCTGTAAGTTTTACTCCGTATTTTTGTGATTCCCAACCTGCTTTTTGGCCTTGCATTACTGAAATATTATAATTGGCGCGTGCTCCAATTGTAAAATATTTCATATCGCGATAAATGTCTGATGTTCCAAACTTAAATAGCAATGGTACTGATACTGCTGTTGCTCTAAATGTTTGTTTTACATCATATAATTTATTGTCTACGGTTTCATATTTGGTTGCAAAACCATAGTTTACAAATTCTACTCCTGCCACAACGCCTGTTTTGTTGTTTTTAAGGTCAAAATTATATAAAGCTCCCACTTGATAACCTGGTACGTAAGAAAAACCACTAGCTTTGGCTTTATACATATCGCCTTTGGGGGAATGTATCATCATTGTTTGGTTTGTGTTTTCTGGTGCTGAAAATCCATGATTTACTCCTAATACAAAACACCAATAACGATATTCTGAATTGTCTTCTTCTTGTGCATAAGTTGCTGAAAATGTTAGCAAACTTATTAATAATATAAATGTGAGATTTTTCATCTTCAATAATATTTTTCGATTAATAAATAGTTTTATGGAAGATATTCCCAAACGTCGTTTCTAACTCTACAATCAGAAACTGTTTCATATTCGTTTGTTGTTCCATTTCCAAACGAAATAATGCCTCGTTCTTGTGGTTCTGAGAAATTCTTTACAAAATAGTCGTCTATTCTTAAAATTTTAAATCCTATTGCTCCTTCTCGATAAACATTTCCGCAATCTGCAATTTTTAACCAAGACTTTTTGCCAAAATCATATGCCCAAAAGTCTTTGAGTGGTTTGCCTGATGAATTTACTCCTGTTCCTACATAAAAACGATCAAATTGGGTTCCATTTTTTTCGTAGTTTAGATAAAATGCTGCTGCATTTGCTCGAGGTTCAAATTCTTCGGGTACTTGTGGTAGTTTTTCATATACTATATCGTTTGCACTATTAACGCCTACTTTATAGAATCTATTTGTATATAGATTGCCTTCTCTTGAACTTATTCCTGATCCAATAATAACTTCTTTTTTACTTATTGGTACGCAAACTGATTGGTCAAATCCTTCTGCAGTTTTGTCTTTGGCTTCATGTCCATCGGTTGATAATGAACCAACTGATTTCCATGTAAATTCGTGCCAAAATTCATGTGCTTTTACTGTGTCTACTTTGTCGTATTCTTCATAATAACGATAAATATCTGGTTGAATTGCTGTTGCTGATTGTCCTTCTACAATTGTAATTCTACCCATACCTACAAAGTGAACTGGTTCTTCCATATCGCCTTCAATTGTAAATGCTACTAGTCCAGTCATTGGTCTTTGAAAATCTTCTACGTGAGATCTATTGTATGGATGGTCGGCTGAATTATTAAATCTGTTGTGTTTTAAACTATAAATAAAATTATGTTTAGTTGGTTCTCCATTGTAACTTTCTCCTCCTAAAATATACATTAATGTATCTTCTTTTAGTGATGATGTAACTAAGAATGCAGCGCCATTACAACGTTCAATAGGTGCAACTAAGTTTGATGATCTTCCATTATCAGTAAAGGTTGCTTTTTGTTCCCATGTGTCTTCTTTGGTGTTGTAAACCCACATATCGTCGTAGCATTTCATATTTCCTTTACCACCATAAATATAAACTCTACCGCCTTCTGTGGTTGTTGAAATTGCTTCTGTTCTGGCTGCTAATTGTGCATCGTTTCTTCTAAACCATACATCTGAAGGTTGAACGGTTTTATTTTCTATTACTATTGGACTATAACATGTGTCGTTTTTCGCTGTTATTACATAAGAGCGAACATAATAGTTGGTATTATGGTTTAAGTTATGAACTTCACCAGAAAAATTGATTTCTTTTTCGATGTTTTTTACTTCTGCTTCGCCAAATTTATAACAAGCTTCAGAATTTAAAACAGGTGTCGAATTGGTTTGGGAATATACATAACCGCTTGATACTATAGTGTCTTGATTATAAGTAAAGTCATATGTGTATTTTGAACTTACTTCAAAAAATACATCTAATTTTTCTTCATAATCTCCTGTGTTATCTTTTTGGGTAATAACAGTTTTAAAAGAGTTGTTAATAATAGTATCAAAATTGACTTCACCGTGCATATAACCCTTTATCGACGATTCTAGAGTTTTTAAATTTACATCAGTTCTTTGAACTATGTAAGGCTCGCCTTCCTCTTTGATACAACTGGAAATCATTGCAATTGCCATCAGACAAGTTAAAATGTAGTGCTTTTTCATAGATGAACTATATTTTATTTTAAATTTCTTAGGTTTATATTGTTAATTTCAAGATTAATCTTCTTGTTATATTATATTTTCAATTATTTGCTATTGCTAAAATCGTTCCACAATTTCAAAAATATAATTTTTTTTGTATTGTTTGATTATTTTATATTTTATTTTGATAATATTTTAGCTTCTACGCGTCTGTTATTTTGTCTTCCTTCTGGTGTTTTATTTGTATCGCGTGGTTGACTTGGTCCGTAACCTTTTGCTACTAAGTGCGTTTTTTCTACGCCTACACTTATTAAATAGTCAACAACTGCTTGTGCTCTATTTTGTGACAATTTGTTGTTTGCGGCCTTGCTTCCAACATTGTCGGTATGTCCAGATATTTCGATTACTAATTTGGGATATAGTTTAAACACCTCTGCCAAACGATTTAATTCGCCATATGATTCTGGACGCAAGTTTGATTTTCCAGTGTCAAAGAATACATTGTTGAGTACTACTTTGCTGCCTGGATCCATCGACAAAAGTCGGATATTTTTTATTATTTCTTGGTATTTTGTTGTTGAAGGAATGTTAAAGTTTTCGCTATGAAACATGTAACCTTCGCTACTTACTGTCATTGCATAATTTCTTCCTGAGGGCAACATTACTGTGTATGCTCCTGTTTCTGGATTGGTGTTTATGGTTTGAATTACTTCGTTTGTTACATTATCTGTTATTACTATTTTAGCATTTAAAAATTTTATTGAATCCCAATCGGTTACTACGCCTTTTACTATTGTCATGCGCATTGTTTTTATTGCTTCTGGGTCTTCTAGTGGCAAAAAGGGTTCTTGGGTGGCATTTATTGCTACTAGTGGAGGTAATGATGGATAATTTCTTTGTGGTTGATTCAAAACCATTATTTGATATATATCATAATCTCCTTTGCCGCCAGTCATTTTTGATGAATAATATCCCATACGTTCGTCGCCTGGTATTAATGAAAAATATTGTTCATCGTCGCCACTATTTACTCCAAGTCCTAGATTTATGGGTGTTTGCCATTTCCCATTTTTACATGAACTCTTCATTAAATCGTAGCCTCCTATACTTTCTGGTCCATTATATGCAAAATAAATTATGCTGTCGCCAGGTCCAAAACTTGCTGATGTTTCATCATATTCACTATTTATTGGAACCCCTATATTTTTGGGTTTTGACCATCCGCCGCGTAGTGTTTTGTTGCAGATATAAATGTCAAATCCGCCTAAATTATCTTTTTTGCGATTTGAACAAAATATGAGTTTCGTTGAATCGTTTGAAAACGAAAGTGATATTTCTTTTGCTCTATTATCGTTGATATTTTTTATTGCTTTTTTAGGTTTTCGCCATCCGTATGTGTTATTTTTTTTGGATGCAAAATACAACGTTCCATTTCCTTTTTTACTACGATAAACAATCATATCGTTTCCTGTTACGGATGTTGCTATTGATGCGTCATTTTTCTTTTTGTTGATTGGACGTCCTAGATTTCGGGCTTCGTCCCACACTCCATTGGATGGTGCTGATGAATATATATCTTCATAAAATTCATAATCAACTGGGTTTCTTTTGTGTTTTTCTGGTGTGTATCTTCTTGAGGTAAAGTATAAACTAGAGTCTACATTGCCAAATATGGGTGAATATTCGGGATATTCTGAATTTATATTTCCTTCTAATGGTTTTCGTAATGCTTTTTCTGGTTGTTTTGTTTGTTTTATACCTTCTTCACATTGATTTTTTCTAAGTTCTATATCGTTTGATAATTTTTTTAATGTGTTGTTGCTCATTGATAATGTGCAATCTTCAAAATCTGAAAGTGCTAATTCAAATTTATTATTTCGTTGTTCTGCAACAGCAAACCAATATTGACAATCTTCACTCATTGCATTTCCGCCTGTTGAATACGCATTGTCTAAGTGTTTTAATGCGTCTAAATTGTGTGAACTTTTTATTTCACTTACTCCACAACGATATAAGAGTGCTGAATTGTCTTCATTATATTTTAACGCTTCGTTGTAGTAGTAAGCTGCCAATCTATAATGTCCCAATTTATTATGTTTATAATGTCGATTGCCTTTTTTAACATTTTTCCAAGCAATTTTGGGATTATCGGTTACAGATACATATTCACTTTTATTTATCTTGGGTTTTAATTGTGAATATGCTGATATTTCAAATCCAAAAATTAATAATACTAATATTAATAGTGATTTTTTCATATTTGCGTTATTTGATTTATTGGTCTTTTTTTATTGTTCTTTTACTTCTATTTCTACTCTTCTGTTTTGTTTACGTCCTTCTTCGGTTGAATTGTCGGCTATTGGTTGGGTATCTCCTGCGCCTATAAAGGTGAGACGGTTTTTGTCGATTCCTTTATTTACTAGCCATTCTACAACTGAATTTGCACGTTTTTCTGATAGTGTTTTGTTGTGTTCTTTACTTCCATTACTATCGGTATGTCCTGATATTTCTAATTTTAGTTCTGGTTTATTTTTTAACATTTGGGCTATTTCGGTCAATTCACTTTCTGATTCTGGTTTTATGTCCCATTTATCTGTGTCAAAAAACAGATTATTAAGTACTGTTTTGCTTCCTTGTTCTATTTTTTGAAGTTTTATATCTATTACTTTTTTGGTAAATGTACTATCTGATATTAAATTAAAGTTTTCTGAATAATATAAATATCCATCAGCTTTTACTGCCATTCCGTAATTTTGTCCTGATGGCAATGATACTAAGTATTTACTTGTTACACTATTGGTATGTGTACTATAAATTAGTTGATTGTGTAACAAATCAAATATTTCTAGTTGTGCTTCTACTGGTGAATTTGTTTTTTTATCTGTTATGGTTCCCGTTACAAGTGTCATGTTTGACGCAATTGTTTTTTGTTCTGTAATTGTGTCTTTTTCTTGTTGTTTTTCGGGACGTTGATTAAATGTAACTTTATAAATATCTGTATAGCCTTTGCTATCGTTTCGGGCTGCTGAATAATACCCTGTTTTTCCATCGGCTGACATTACAAAATATACATTATCGTTTGGGGTGTTTATTGGATAGCCTAAATTAATTGGATCTGACCATACATTTTCGCCTATCATGGTTGTTTTAAATATATCGTATCCCCCCATACTATTATGTCCTTTGGATGAAAATATTAAGGTTTTTCCATCGGGCAACATAAATACTCCATCTTCATCATATTTTGTATTAATATTTGGGGGTAATTTTACTGCTTTTCCCCAACCTGTTGCTGTTTTTCGTGAAAAATATATATCGCCATTACTTTTTTCTGGATCTGGATTTCTTCCCCTTATAAAGTAGATACATTTGCCATCGTAGCTAAAACATGCAGAATTTTCTATCATGGTGCTGTTTATATTTGCTGGTAATTTTTCGGGTACTGTCCATTCTCCATTTTCTAAATTACTAATATACAAATCGCCTTGTGTATATGTTAAAAGATTTAAGCCATCAGCCGAAATTGCAACCGTGGCATCATGATTTTCTGTGTTTAGTTTAGTTCCTGCATTTTGAGGAGTTTGCCATTTCCCATTTTTCATATAAGATATATATATGTCTTCGTATGGTAAATTGTCTGATTTATCTATATTATTTCCAGTAGTTCCTTCTCGACGTGAGGTAAACAACATGATACTTTCATCTGCTGTAATTACTGGCCCATAATCTGGCCATGCTGAATTCACTTCTGCTATATTTTCGATTGTTACATCAACAGGATTGTCTACTAATTTTTTGCAAGCATCGCATTGGTCTTTGAGTTTTCTAACATTTGTTGCACCTATTTTTGCTAATTCACTTTTATTTTTATAAAATTCGTCTAAATGCTTTTTGGCATCGTCAAATTTTAAATTTAGCATTTCTGATTTTGCAAGATAGTATGGCAAATATCCTGAACATTTGGGGTTTAAATTATATGACGATAATAAATATTCTAATGACGATTCTTTATTATCACTAAATAATTTACATACTCCTATTCTATAATTTAGTTGAGCATTTTTAGAGTTATATTTATATGCCTCTAAATAAAAATTTATAGCATCAGAATATAACGACGTATTACCTTCGTCAAAAAGTTTATTTCCATTTTTAACACATTTCCATGCATCAGAAAAACCTTCGTTACTGGTTTTAAATTCTGATTGTATTATTTCTGCGTCAATATTTTGACTGTAAATTTTTGTTGTAATAAATACACAAAATAATATTAAAACTAATTTTTGCATTATTTATAATTAGGTTTTTCAAGCATTTGCGCTTTTTTACGGTCGGCATCTGCTTTTTTAGGTTCAAACATTAATTCGTATGCGTTGGCTCTATTATAGTAAGCTGTTGAACTATTTGGTGCTTTTTTTATAGCATTATCAAAATATTCCAACGCTTTTTTATAATCTTTTTTTTGCATATATAAATTGCCCATACTTATATAGCCTGCTGGATTATTTTCATCTTTTAATATACATGTTTCAAAATCTGCTTGTGCTTTATCTAATTTTTTATTTTTAGCAAATAATCTTCCGCGTGCTGATAATACATCTATATCATCGGGTGCCAACTCTACGGCTTTATTTATGTCTTCTAATGCTCCTTTTAAATTTTTCATTTCTACTTTTGCTTCTGCTCTAAATACATAAATAAATGCACTTGATGGACTTATTTGAATAGCTGTATTATAATCATCAATAGCAGCTTTATAATTTCCTAATTTATATTGACAATTTCCTCTATCGCAATATGCGTAGGCATATTGATTATTTTTTTCTACACTTTTATTATATTCTTTAACAGCTTCGTTGTAGCGTCCCGACATTAACAATACCATGCCTTTATAATAGCAAATATTTGATTCTGCGTATCCTAATTGTTGTGCTTGGTTAATATCTTTTAATGATTCGGAATATTTTCCTAAACGAGCTTCGCTAACCGCGCGAGCTATATAATAAATTGAATTATCACTTTTTAATGATATTGCTTGATTAAAATCGTTTAAAGCTTCTTGATTTTTTCCGATTTGTAAATTGGCTACACCTCTATTATAGTATGCTTTATAAAATTGTGAATTTCCATTTATTGCTTTATTGTAATCTTCTATTGATTCTGAAAATTTTAAACCATTAAAGTCTTTTATACCTTGATTATATGCTAATGCACTTTCTTGACCTCCAACCACAACTAGTGTTTTGTCTTCGTTGGTTTGCGATTTTGAAATATTTGCATCAAATAAAAGTATACTTAAACTTAAAAGCATTATTTGTTTTTTCATAGTCGTTATAGTGTTTTGTATCTTTTAAAATACAAAGATACAAAAAAAATATTTTTAGTCAAACTTTTTTTAAGATTATGAAATTGAATATTCCTACTTATTTAACGTTGATATATTATAATCCCTTTTTGTTCTATGTGGTCTTTAAGGTTTTGACAGATTCCACGCCAATTCTAATGTATATTCAAAACATTTTACAACTCCTTCTTTTATTATATCCATAGTTTCTGTATCGAAATTGTTTCCTGTTTACATTATTTTAATTGCTTGGGTTAATTTTAACAAAGCTTTTTTATAATTATTAAATCTTTGTTTCCATCTAATTTGTGTTTCCATATTTATATTTTTTGATACAATTTATAAAATTAATTTGAAAAACAAAATTTGTTTTTAAATAATTCTAGCGTTTTATTTGTGAGGGAGAAGTTGGAAGAGCGGCGGAGCCGCTCTTCCAACTTCTCCCTCCTCCTCTTTTTTATACGGTTGCGTTGTCATTCCGAACGTAGTGAGGAATCTATAATTAATTACTCCAACGGGTTATAGTTACGCACCTTCGGTGCTTGGTTATGTTGGGGGAGTCTTTACCGTAAGCTACGCATACGGTTAACAATGTTACGCACCTTCGGTGCTTGGTTATGTTGGGGAGTATTTACCGTAAGCTACGCATACGGTTAACAAAGTTACGCACCTTCGGCGCTTATAG
>JAKSUC010000081.1 GCA_024413595.1 Bacteroidales bacterium | reverse complement strand
TGTACAGGCATAAAATGATTTAATATAAACATCAGACAAAATACTGTGCCCAATACCAAAAACGTTTTTATATAATGGTTTTTCAAAAACCATTCCCCCCTCAACAACTTGAATCTATATTAGTTTCCACCGATTTTATCACAGGCTGATAAATAACCTTATTACCATTAAACTCATCAACAAATGAAATAACCAAATCAAAAAATATATTATTTGGTTCATTTTTAACATTAGCAAATTATCTAAAAAATCAAAAATTTAAAATAAATATAGGAGGTGCGATTGGTTCAAGGATTTGTGACAATCAAAAAAGCCCATGTTCTGAAATATATTTTGAATGTGATTATATTTCAAAAATCTTCAATAAGATAGAATATTCATTAAATACCCAAACTAAAATATTAAATAGCAAAGAAATATTACAGCCAAATGAAAAATATAAATTTGGAGGCTCTCAATCATTAAGAGGATTTGATGAAAATCATTTTATAGCAGATAAATATATTTTTATTACTAATACATTGAGATATTTATTAACATCTGATTTTAATATATTTACATTATATGACACAGGATATTATCAATATAATACAGAAAAAAATAAACTAACAGATACGCCATCAAATATAGGCATAGGTTTAGGAATAAAACATCAAAAATCATATATCGATATAGCATGGATCATAAACAAAGAATATCATCAATATCAATCAATAAGTAAAGCGAAATTAAATATCTCATTAAAAATGAGATTTTAACAACAAAACCGAAATAAAATCAATAAAAAAAAGCATAAAAGATTTTACAAAAGCCAACAAAAAACATATATTTGCGTTTTTAAGAGAAGAGAAGGATGAAGCTAAAAGCATCCAAAAAAATAATTAACTAAAATAAAGTCACTATGAAAAAAACTTTAATAATTGTAGCATTGTTGGCAGTAGCATGTATGGCATTTAGTTCATGTCGTCCACAAAAACCTGCATGTCCTGCATATTCTATGGTAAATGTATTACCATAGGTAACAAAAAAATTTAAAAAAAAGGAAATGAAAAAACTGGGCTTATTATTGCTTGTGTTTTATTTATGTGAAAATGTTTTTGCGCAAGGCGAAATAGACACAGAAAAAAAAATTCTTATTAGAGACGAATGGTCTTTAGGAATAGCAGCCAAAACAAATGGATTTGAATGTGATTATAGATCAGGAAAATTTGTAAGTATCTATAAAAAGAAACTTTGGGATGCTGGATTTTCAACAATAAAGCATTCACAAGAATTTCGAAGATCAAACCCATATATTTCAGGTTACGGTCAGTATTGTTATGGTAAGAAAAATTTTTGTGCAGAAATATTTTACTCACGCGGAATACAAAAAAACTTATTTTTAAAACACGATTTAAATAGCATAGAGTTCCGGTTTTTTTATTTTGGCGGAGTTCAATTGGCTTTTTTAAAGCCTATTTATTATGAAATATACTATTCTGCTGAAGATATAAGATCAGAAAAATGTGATATAACAAGTCCATATCAAGACGCTGATGTTACATTAGGGAAGTCTAGTTTTTCAAAAGGTTTTGACGAAATAACAGTTGTTCCTGGGGCTTTTGTTAAAGCAGGTTTTAGTTTTGAATTTGGTAAAAAGGATACAAAACTTACTGCATTAGAAGCAGGTATAAAATTTTCTGCATTTGCAAAAAAATTAGAAATTATGGATCAAGATAAAAATCCTCAATTTATTACTAATCTTTTTGTTACATTTAGATTTGGTCGTGTTATGAACGGCGGTCAATTTAAATATCTAAATGACATTGATGAATAAGTTTTTTCTTGTATAAGTTTAATATAATAGCTTTTTATCTATATTAAATTTAATTTTACAACTAAACATTATATTAAACAACAAAAATAAGCTATTTTATATTAACAATATAAATATTATTAATTATTATTTTTACACAATTCGGCAAATTTGCAGTATTTACAATTATCAAACGTAGGATTAGCTTCAAATTTATCGCAATTGAAAATTTTTTCTATTAAAGATTTTAAATGAACAGAAAAATCATCGGTTAATTGTTTTATGTTCGAGTCGTCAATTTTAATAGATGTATTATCAACTTTATACTTAAAATAAGTATCTTCTTCAGCAATAATATCTTTTACAGCATAAATTATAGGAATAGGCAGTTTTTTATATGAAGAACGTTGAATAAAAACGTAAGAATAAAACATTAATTGAAAAGCTACACTATTTTTGTGTTTATCATCAAAAGAAAACAAAGATTCAATATTATCAAAAACCATTTTACCAGCAACATTTCCCGTTTTATAGTCAACAATTCTTAAACGATTTTTATTGTCAATGTCAACACGGTCAATTTTACCACCTATAGAAACTTTTTTAATTTGATTTCCAATATGAATGTCAATTGTAGAATAAGCACCTTGTTCGGCAGATAAAAACTTGAAAGGTGAATTTTTTTTGTCATAATCAATAATTCTTTGAATATATTGTATTAAAACTTCAAAAAATATCTTATGGAAACCTTCTAAAGATTCTTTAGCTTTAAGTTTTACTTTAAAAGTTTTATTATAAGCCTCTAAAATATGAGATTCAATAATTGGCAAAGAAATATTTAAATTTTCTTTATAAATATATCCATCATCATTTTTTATAGAATTATAAATAGATTCAATAGTAGCATGAAGAATGGTTCCAAAATCAGCTGGCGAAATGTCTTCTTCAATTTGATCTTCCGGTTTTAATTTAGCAATATATTGAAAATAAAATTTTAAAGGACAATCGATATAAGTATTTAAAGCAGAAGGAGATAAAGCAGATTGAGGAATATCTTTATAAACATATCTTTCAAGTCGATTTATACTATCATCACAATTATCGACATTAATATCTGGTGCGTTTAAAGGAGAAATATTGCGAGCCAATTCTTTTTGAACAATATTTAATTCAGAATTAGAATTATAAGTTTTAGATGCTTCTTTTAAAAGTTGAATAGCAAATCTACTTAATTCACCCGAAATATTTTGACCAAAAACATTATTATACAATACTTTAACATTTTTAGAACGTTGAAAAAGTCTGTAAAAGAAATAAGCGAAAATTGCATCTTTATACTTTGAAACAGGCATGTCAAAAGCTAAACGCATACTTTCTGTTATAAAAGATTCATTTTCAGAAATTTTAGGGAAAACACCATCGTTCATGCCTAACAAAATAATATTATCAAAGTCGATATTTCTAGTTTCTATCATACCCATAATTTGAACTCCACCACTAATATTTTCAGAGTCAAAAGGGATAGAAATAGAGTCAATATTTTGATGTAACAAACTAATAACTAAATCATCAGAAAAATGATAGCGATCTGCATTATCTTTTAATACATTATAAAGAGCTTTTATACTAGTATAAGCAGAAAAAACATATTCATTTTCGATAGTTTCTTGAGGATTTAAATTAGGATTTTTTATAAAAAAATATTCTTCAAGAACATTCATCAATTGAAATAAAATATCTGTAGATTTATTTTCTGACGAATAAAAACAAAAAATAAGTTTTAAAAGTTGACATTCTGTTTCAAATAATGTTGAAGAAACTCGTATCATTCTATTTTGAATAATATTATCAACAATTCTATTAGCATAAACACCTGTTAAATTGCAAATTAAAGGATGCTGAAGAATAGCTAAAACGTCTTTAAAATAAAAAGACGCAGAATTATTTTTACCCTTTAAATTTTTACGTAAAGCAATACAATTATTAATTAAAGAATAAACCGAGGTTTCTTTAAAAGGGTAACCCATTGTTACATTAACAGATGATATAGAAGGTGGCAAACTATGAAGTACAGGAAATAATAAATGTTCATCACCTAAAATTACAGCAGTTTTTTCAGGAACAAAATCTTCTTTTTTAGCAAAACTATCTAAAATGTCATAAACGGCTTTTGATTGTCCAACTTCTAAAGGAATTCCAATATATTCAACATCTTTAGGATGATGAAGAATGTTATCAAAATTAGATTTTAGTTCGTTAGGATAATCTTTGAGATATCCTCTCATAAAAAGTCCAGCTTCTTGAGCTAAATTATTAATATAATAATTATCGGCATCCCAATAAAATTTTCCCTTTCCATTGTTTTTAAAATAAGAAAAAATCTTACGTTCAGCCTTGTTTAATGCGTTAAAACCTACAAAAATATATGTTTTAAATTTTGGATTTAAAGTACCATTTTTAATTTTATTGCAAATAATTTTGTTAACAAGACCAGTATAAGCAATTTTTTTTTCAAGAATTTTATTAACAAAAATATCGTAAACCTTAGGAATATTAACCCAAAGTTCCATATATCTACGTTTTTCGTGACTGAGTTTTTCGGGAGAGAAATTTTCCCAAAAACTTTTTATGGCATTGATTTGTTCTTCATCAAAATTGTTTTCAGCATAAAAAGCATCAATTTCAGCTAAATCTGCAAAATTTTGGCAAAGTTGGTGTAAATCAACTAAATAATTATCAACTTCGTTAAAATCTTTAAGTAATTTATTGCCCGTATCATAAAATTTATCAAATCTTGAAGCAATATGAGCGTTAAGCATATCTCCACTAAAAACCTGATTAAAAGCATCATAAAGAGAAAACAACAGACTTATACCTCCTTCAACAGTAAGATATCCTGACAATTGAGAAATAACTTGATTAATTGTTAAAAAATTACCAGAAACAGTTGTTTGATTGATAACATCGGCGTATGCTTTTCTAAAAAAGTGTAAAGTTCTTTTATTTGGAAAAACAATACATACAGATTCTTTGTTGCTATATTTTTTTAAAATATCATTAGCGGTTTCTTCAAGAAAAGATTTCATTTCAATAATTTTTTATTGAAACAAAAATACAGAAATAAAAATAAAAATTGAATAAAAGTATAAAATTAATTTGTTTCTAAAATAGAAATGTTTTGAATTTTTCTTTTGTGTAAAATTCTATAAGAAATAAGAGCAGTAATAATAAAAGCTAAAATACAATCAACCATAAAAAGATTGTCAGGTTGAAATTTAAAACTATCAAAAACTTTAGAACTCGCATTAACAACATTAGAAATACCTAAAATCCAAGTTACCCATGTAACAATAATCATACAAACATTAGAAAACCATCCATTAAGATGACCTTTACCCATGATTTCAATATCATTCACAACCATAAACAAAAACATACTAACAAATGGTAAAATTAAACCATTAAAAGCTTGTGCAGCAATAATAGCAGGAACAGGGCTAATTCTAAGAAATCCTAAAATAATACCAACAGCCAAAACAGAATAAGCCACCCATTTAAAACGTCCGGTAGAACCAGAAGAGTTATTAGAATTATTTTGGGCTTCTTTAGAGAAAATACTATTTGCAGTTAAAGCAGAAGAAAGAGGCGCCGTAATAGCACTTGTAAAGCCAGCTGCAAACATTCCAAAACCAAAAATATAAACAGCCCATTGTCCAATATGAAGAGTTAATGTGTTAGACAATAACTTGTAAGAGAATTCTAGATTTGCGATAGCGTCACGCGTTAAACCACGAGTCATTTCTGTACCTACAGCAAGAATAGCCATTGAAATAATTCCCCCTAGAATAACAGCAACAAAAATTCCAATACGCATATCTTTAATAGTAGTATCTTTTTGAACAACATTAGAACCTAAAAATAAATCGTAAGGAACAACAGTTGTACCAACAAGACCTAAAACAAGTAAACCAGCACCAGTAGTATCAGGAACAGTAGGAACCAATAAACCATGCACAATATCACCCATAGGAGGATCAGCAAATACTGCTGTTGTAATAAAAGTAATTCCCATAATAAAAACAAAACTACCCATAAAGTTAGCCATTGTTCTTAACGATTTTAAACTTAAAGCGAGCCCAGCAATAAGAGCAATAGCTGCTACAATCCATCGTTTATCGATTTTAGGGAAAACTAGCGATAAACCTTCTACCGAACCCAGTATATTACCAGTTTCGTATGCGGCACAGCCTAAAATAATGGCGCCAACTATTAAAATCAAAACAGGCACTTCTGCTTTTTTGCCCATATAATGATGTTTAATAGATTGACCAAGGTTCATTCCAGAATAAATGGTAGATCTTGCACTAGCTTCTTGAAGAACTAAACAAGCAAAGGTAGCAAAAGATAAAGCCCACAAAAGCTGAAATTGAAAATCAAACCCAGCTTTTGTAGCAGTAGTAACCGTTCCAGGACCGATAAAAGCGGCTGAAATGATAGACCAAAACAATATATTTAGTATCCTACTTTTGCATTTATGTAAGAAACCACCTTTTGCCATGTAATACTATTTTTAAATTAAGGAAAATTAAAAATCAAGTAACATTTTATTTTTCATAAAATTCATAATGTCTTCTTCGGTTAATTCCCTGTTTTTTTCTTCTTTAAGGAAATTTCCTATTACTTCGACATTATCTTGAAAAGCTTTATAATCACCCCCAATAATTTTGATAGGTTCGTTACGTCTACGATAATAAAAACAAAATTCAGCATTTTCTAGTTTGAAATTATGGTCAGGATTTTTTTCAAGCGACCAAGTAGGAATTAGAGTAAGGTCATAACCTTTAGGAAATTCGCCAGAATGAGATTCTAAATGATTTATTCTTTGTAAACAAGAAAAATCAACTAAATGAACTTCACCCATAGTAAAGGCAGTATGATCTTTGGTATCGATATAAACGCTACCATTTTCAGCCATCATCAATTGACCACGGCTATAATAAGTACCTTTAAAAGTACTTCCACCCATATAAAAATCAAAACGTTCTCCTTTTAAAAGAGTTCCGAAAACAAATACTCTTATAATATGAAATTTTTGGTTGTTAATCATTTTATTTAGAAATTTTTATAAATTTTTATTCACTATTATTATAGTAAAAATTATGCCAAAGTGATAATATGTATTTAAGTTTTGTTAATAAATTTGACGGAAACAAATTTACAAAAAAAAAGCCCGAAAACAAAAAGTTTACGGGCTTTTTCTATTATAATTAATATTACTAATTTTCTTCGTCGAAAAGAATATCAGTGTTAGAAGCATTTAAAAGCATTTGATATTCTTCTTCAGATAAACCACCTTTATAAAAATTAAGAGGATTAACAGGAGTGTTATTTATTCTAACTTCGTAGTGTAAGTGAGGAGCAGTAGAAAGTCCAGTGCTACCAACAAGCGCAATAACATCACCACGATTAACTTTTTGACCAGCTTCAACTAATAATTTGCTACAATGACCATAAACAGTCATATAACCATATCCGTGATTGATTTTAACTACATTTCCGTATCCATTTTGAACACCCGAAACAACAACTGTACCAGCACCAGAAGCGTAAATTTTGGTTCCAGCGTCAGCAGTTAAATCGACACCAGCATGAAGTCTAGAAATATGTAAAATTGGATGAAATCTCATTCCGAAAGGAGAACCAAATCGTTTTAAGTCTTTAACAGCGATTGGTTGAATAGAAGGGATGCAAGCAAGCATTTTTTCTTTATTTTTAACAAGGTCAACAACCTCGTCAAAAGATTTTGATTGAACAATCATTTCTCTTGAAATTACATCAAGATTATAAGCTGTGCTCACCATTAAATCAGAATTGTTGTAACCACGATAAGTTTCGTAACGGTCAACACCACCAAAACCACCACGTCGTTCAGCTTTTGAAACTGGTTTAGCTTCAAAAATTGTTCTATAAACATTGTCATCGCGATTTTGGATTTTTGCTAATTCTTCTTCAAATCCTAAAAGATGAGTTTTTAATAAAGAAAAATCGTTTCTGAGTTTCAGATTTTCATTTTTTGCATCACGTTCGGCAGGAGAACCTATATAATAGGTAGCTACAACGCCTAACCCTATTCCCAATATTACAGAAAATGCTATTTTGGGTAATACCTTTTTGTATATGAATTTACCTAAAGTAAATTTTTCCTCTTCAAATTTTAGTGTTTCAGGGTTAAATTTATATTTAATCTTTATCATAACTGATAATTTAAAATTTAAATCAGAGCAAAGTTTTATTGAAAAACCTTTGTTGATTTTTAATCTCGGATGCAAATGTAATTATTATTTTGGAAAAACCAAGAATAATTTATGTTATTTTTACCCCATGAATAAAAAAAAAGTTATGAATTTTAAATAAAAAAACTCTTAACGTTTTCAAAAACAATTTTTTACAAATTCAAAAATAATTTGTTAAAAAATATTATTTCTAAGGTAAAAAAAATATTAACACAATGCTTAAAAATTATCTTCAACAGGCAAACAATAAACTTTACATTAACTGTATATATCAGAAATCAAAATTCTTGCCATTAAGATAATTTAAATAATAAGTTTTAAGTCAAAAAAAAATGAGATTTCAATAAAAATCACTAAAATTGCACTTTATATATTTGAAAAGTGATGAAAAAAACAATTAAAATTTTGCTCGCAATTGCGGGTATAGGTATTATAGTTGGCGGAATAGTTGGATATTCGTTTTATAACAAAATTTATAAACCTAATATTTATGTAGATAAAACCAAATATCTATTTATTGCTGACGGTTCTGATTTTAAAACAGTAAAGGATAGTTTGTATTCAAATTTTAAAATCATAGACAAAAATGGTTTTGAATGGACTGCAGAAAAGAAAAAATATCCACAAAAAATACGTGGCGGAAAATACAAAATAACCGATGGTATGAATAATAATCAGCTTGTAAATATGCTTAGGGCAGGAATGCAAGAACCAGTTAGAGTTACTTTTAATAATTTAAGAACCATAAATCAATTATGTTCAAAAATTTCGAAACAAATAAATGTTGATAGTAGCTATTTATTTCAACTACTTAGTGATGACAAATTTATGAGTAAATATGGTTTTAATTCGGTAAATTGTAATGCTATGTTTATACCTGACACTTATGAATTTTATTGGAATACTTCGGCAGAAAAATTTATTGATAAAATGTATGATTTATACAAAAAATATTGGACCGAAGAACGTAAAACGAAAGCTAAAGCAATGAATTTAACAGAATTAGAAATTAGCACATTAGCATCAATAGTTCAAAGTGAACAAGCAGTACATAAAGAAGAACAACCCATAATTGCAGGTTTATATTTAAATAGACTAAAAATTGGAATGCCTTTACAAAGTTGTCCTACATTGATTTACGCAATAGGCGATTTTTCAATAAAACGCGTTACAGAAAAATTGATAAAATCAACAGATTCACCTTATAATACATACGTAAATACAGGACTTCCCCCCTCTCCTATTAATTTTCCCGAAGTATCGGCATTAGACGCCGTTTTAAATTATAAACCCAACGACTATATATATATGTGTGCAAAAAGCGATTTGTCGGGTTATCATAATTTTTCGAGAAATTATGATCAGCATTTAAAATATGCAAAAGATTATCAAAAAATGCTAGATTCTAAAGGTATCAAATAGATTTTTTTATAATTTAGAGGCACCAAACAAACACAAAATAAAATTTCTAAACCAAATAATATGAATGATACAAAATCATTAAAAATCAGGTTAATAATAATGAATTTCCTGATTTTTGCCGTTTGGGGAGCATATTTATGTTCTTTAGGCGTATATTTAGGAAACGTAAATATGGGCGTAAATATAGGCTCGTTTTTTGCAATTCAAGGAATAGTTTCACTATTTATGCCCGCATTAATGGGAATAGTAGCCGACAAATGGATTCCTGCTCAAAAACTACTTGGAATATGTCATGGACTATCAGCAATATTTATGACAATTGCAGGATATATGGGAATGAAATATGGGAATGAAATTACATTTGGACAATTATTTCCATATTATACATTGAGTGTAGCTTTTTTTATGCCAACCATAGCACTTGGAAATTCTGTTTCATATAATGCGCTTACTCAAAACGGATTAGATACAGTAAAAGCCTATCCTCCAATTCGAGTATTTGGCACTGTTGGATTTATAATTTCAATGTGGATTGTTGATTTAACAGGATTTAAAGAAAATTATATGCAATTGTTTGTAAGTGCAATATGGGGCGTAATATTAGCAGTTTATTCATTTACTCTTCCAAATTGTCCAATAAATAAAGATAAAAAATCAACATCATTTGTAGAAGCATTTGGATTAAAAGCATTTACATTATTTAAAAATAAGAATATGTGTATATTTTTTATATTTTCATTCTTATTAGGAATGTGTTTGCAAGTAACCAATGGATTTGCAGGAACATTTATAGGCGATTTTGGAAAAATATCAGCCTATGCAGATACATTTGCAGTAAAACATAATATTATGTTGACATCGTTGTCACAAATATCAGAAACATTATGTATTTTATTAATTCCTATATGTTTAAAACGATTTGGAATAAAAAAAGTAATGTTGATTTCAATGTTTGCTTGGGTATTAAGATTTGGATTTTTTGGATTAGGCAATCCATCAGAAGGAGTTTGGTTGTTTGTATTATCAATGATAGTATATGGTGTTGCATTCGACTTTTTCAATATCAGCGGTTCTTTATTTGTAGACAAAAATACAGATGTATCAATACGTTCAAGTGCACAAGGTGTATTTATGATGATGACCAATGGATTAGGAGCAACAATTGGTTCATTATGTGCAGGAGCAATTGTAAATCATTATGTTTATAATCCACAACAGGCAGATCCAAATTTTGATATTATGTCAGCATGGCCAACAGCTTGGTATATTTTTGCAGGTTTTTCATTTGTAGTTGCAATTTTATTTGCAGTAATTTTTAAATACAAACACGAGCCTGAAACAATTATTAAATAAGATTATATTATATTTGATTTGTTATCGCCTTTTTGATTATTATCAAGAAGGCGATTTTTATATCTATAAAGCCAATCTGAAACCTAAATTATTACTTCTTTGTTTAGGATAATCGCAATTTCTACACGAAACTCGGCATTCTCTCTCAATAAAATGGAAACTACCACCTCTATAAACTTTAAAAGCACAATTTTCATTGTCAGAAGGACCTTTAGGATCTTTTTTTGATGTTTGATGATAATATGCAGAACTGTACCAATCATTACACCATTCCCAAACATTACCCGACATATCATAAATTCCAAGTTCGTTAGGAGATTTAGTACCAACTTTTTGAGGACAATCAATAGAATAATGTTCAAACATATTTTGATTCCACCCAACCTCATCTAATTTATTGCTTCCACTAAATTTATAATGTTGACTTTTATTACCGCCACGCGCCGAAAATTCCCATTCTGCCTCAGTTGGCAAACGAAATTTTTTACCAGTTAATTGATTTAAATCATTAATAAAATCAATTGCATCATTCCACGAAACGCAAACTACTGGTAAATCATCTCCTAAAAATTTTGAGTCTAAATTATTCATATCTTGAGGAAGTTTACCTTTAACCGCTTTCCATAATTTTTGCGTAACCTCATATTTAGCAATATAAAAATCGTTGGTTAATTTTACAGTATGATACGGATTTTCATCAATATCACGGTCGTTACGTTGTTCTTCAGTTGCGCCCATAACAAAAGTTCCATGTTCAACAAAAATCATTTCAAAGTCAACATTATTAACTTTAATAATTAGATTTTTTTGTGCAAAAATTGTTGTTGTAATATTGATTAATAATATTATAAAAAATAATCTTTTCATAATGAACAAATATTAAATTATAAATATCTGTAAAAATAAATAAAATTAATAGAAATGATATTTGTTTTATCATAAATATTATTGATTATTCACTTTTATTTTAGGATATTGTTTGTGATATATCAAAAAATTGTTGTGAGACATAAATATATATATATAATTGGACAAATTATGTAAAGTTTTTGAATTTTGATAAAAAAATAACTAAACTATAAAACTAACTCAAATATTAATTAATTTATTTATCTTTGCATAAATATTAAACATCGATTATATAACACCATGGGCACATTTGTAAATCCAAGCATTGAGAATTTTGAAACAGACCTTAGGTCTAATGTATATGTTGATAAATCTTTATTAATTAAAGAATTAAATAACATTATAGATACTAATAATAAGTATCTCTGTGTATCTCGTCCTCGACGTTTTGGAAAAACTATGGCTGAAAATATGATTGGTGCTTATTATGGTCGTACTACAGATACTTCTCATATTTTCAACAATTTACTTATTGGTAAAGACGAAGATGCTCACGAAAATTATTTGAAATATTTAAATAAATACAATATTCTTTCAATTGATTGTCTTACTATTTGGACTAATAAGAAAAATCGTTCTTTTATGGAATATATGGATTATACAATCAATAAAGATTTGATTGAAGAATTTCCAAATATAGAATTAAATCCGCAAAATACAATAGCTTCAAATATTGAAAAGATATATAATCAAACAAAAATCAAATTTGTAATTTTATTTGACGAATATGATTTGCCAATTCGTTTAAATTTTAAAGAAAAAGATTTTCAAGAATATTTAGAGTTTTTGGTTTCGTTATTTAAGAGTAAAACTATGACTCCATGTATCGCACTTGGATATATGACAGGTATTTTACCCATTGTAAAAGATAAATTTCAAAGTAAATTAAATAATTTTCGTCCTATAACTATTGTACATCCTGAAGAATATACAGATTATACAGGTTTTACAAAAGATGAAGTTGAAAATCTTTGTAAAAAGTACCGTTTAAATTTTAAAGAATGTGAAGATTGGTTTGATGGTTATAAATTTACTTATTATAAAGAAATTAATAACGAAGATGTTTTAATAAAACAATCAATTTTTAATCCATACGCAATTGTTCAAGCTATTCAAACAAAAGAATTTCGTTCTTATTGGAATAATACTGGAAGTTACGAAACTATCAAAGATTTTATTACATTTAATTTAGATGGCACAAAAGATTGCATTATAGAAATGCTAGCAGGAAAACACGTTGAAGTTTATATAGATAGTTTTTGTAATTCGCTTAACGAATTTAGATCTAAAGACGATGTTTTTGGTTATCTTACTCATTTAGGCTATCTTGCTTACAATAAAGAAGAAGAAACTTGCTATATTCCAAACAAAGAAATAAAATCTGAATGGGTATTGGCAATTAAAGATTTAAATGATTATTCAGCAGTATTTAAAACAATAGACAATTCAAAACGATTATTACAAGCCACAATTAATGGCGAAGAAGAAGCTGTTGCAAGTGCATTGCAAAAAGCGCAAGAATTTGTAACATCGCCTCTTAGTTTCAACAATGAACAATCTTTACAATCTGCAATTAATTTAGCATATTTCTTTGCATCGTCTAAATATTTTATGTATAACGAATTACCTACGGGAAAAGGTTATGCAGATGTTTCATTTATTCCAAAACGTACAGGATTACCTGCAATAATTATGGAACTTAAAAAAGAAAAATCAGCAGGCAAAGCATTAGAACAAATTAATAACAAACAATATTTTGAGTCATTTAACGACTACGAAGGTGAAATTCTTTTTGTGGGTGTTAATTATGATGAAGACAAAAATTATGTTTGTAAAATGGAAAGATTTGAAAAATAAGCATTTTTGATATTGATGGATTTTAATTATCAATCAAAAATAAAGTTATAATTCATCACAAAATAAAATCAAAAGAAACACTTAAAATTTCAAAAGTGTATTTACATAAGAGAAAAAGTGTATACAAAAAAACACACCATAAATAACAATCAAAACATTACCCACAAAAAAAATCCTTCCAAAACCAAGTTTTAGAAGGATTAAATTTAAAGTA